>NZ_BAAAUT010000031.1:0-88644 GCF_039534085.1 Planomonospora alba | reverse complement strand
CGGCGTCACTGTCGGCGTCGGCGTCACTGTCGGCGTCGGCGTCACTGTCGGCGTCACTGTCGGCGTAGAACTAGGCCCAAAAATCGCAAGCGAGTCCATGTACAGAGGACCAACTACCTCTGTCTCTACCGTAATACGTAACTGGGCCTTAGCTGCCCCGTCGGGAACCCAGACCCACTGGTCTTCCGAAGTGCTCCAACTATTTTGGATGACTGGATATTCATGCAGGTCCGAAACTACTAGGGTCCCGCTTTCATCGAACCAGTCGACGCCATATTTGACAGTCGTCTGCGCATT
This sequence comes from Planomonospora alba, assembly GCF_039534085.1. Classification (NCBI taxonomy): domain Bacteria; kingdom Bacillati; phylum Actinomycetota; class Actinomycetes; order Streptosporangiales; family Streptosporangiaceae; genus Planomonospora; species Planomonospora alba. The sequence continues at coordinate 88,347 of NZ_BAAAUT010000031.1, read as the reverse complement.
TCCCGACTGCCAGAAATATCCTTCGAGACGATAGGATTCGCCGGCCCTCATCCCTGATATCATTTCCGAGCGGGCAGTTGTTACGCTATCTGCGCTCTCTTTCTTCAAAAGCGCAGAATGCTCCCCCTGTTGCACTTGGTCGGTTGAGCGGCCAATCTCGCCTCCTTCAACCACCCAAGGAGTAATATCCGTCTCAAAGAAGGGATTCTGATTGTAAATCAGATCTTCTTTGTCGGGAGCCGTAGGTTCAACGTTAGGAGCAGGAAGGCCAATTGGAGGAGCATCCGACCCGCTATCCGGATCAGCTCCTGCGACAGCTTCGGCCTCGGTGAGGTGCTCAGGATACCCTTGATTGATAAGGGCATCACCGACAGCCTCACCCGTTTCTAGCCCTACCTTTATCGCAGCTTCTGCCGACAAGGCGGGAGCTGAAGGTGGAATATCTCTAGAGTACCCTGCTTTTTGCTTCGCCAGATCGTATTCATAAGATTCTGGCGGCGTTTCTCCTGGTCTAATTGGATAGACGGCGGAAAACTTTTCAGCTGGAGCATATTGAACGAACAGGACGGGCCCGCGGGGATAGTCACCGCCACCCCAGTAGCCGTACTCGGAGGAGCGGTACCAGCGCCAGTTGGTGACGTCGCTTTCGCTGACGGCGCTCAGCCGCACCCCGTAGTCCTTGGCGCCGTCCATCCAGCCCTGGACCATCTCCTCGATGGAGTAGTACAACTCGCCCTCGCCACGGGCACAGTCTTTGTCGTAGGCACCCTTGCTGGCAGCAAAGGCGCTGCCGCTTACCGCCGGCTGGTTGTTCCAGGTCATTGTGCTGGCGTGCCAGTCGCTGATGACCGGACGGGCGATGATCCCGGAGTTGATCTGTGAGTCGCAGGTGTTGGACTCGTGGTTCCACAGCCGCAGGTCGGCGTTTTCCACCGTGCCGCCCATCAACGGGGTACCGGCGACATTGAAGCGGATGTAGGTCCGCCAGGTCACGCTGCCGCTGTTGGACTTGCCCGCGATGAGGCGGTCCAAGCCCCGGTTGCTGGAACTGGAGGGGTAGCTGTGGCTGACGAAGGTGTCGTCTTCCAGGCCGGTGCCGGTCCAGGTGTCGGAGGCCGCCGCCATGGTGACCGGGTAGGTGACCGCGGGATCGGCGAGGAACTTGGCGTCCGGGGAGATCACCAGTTCCTGGCCAGCGGTGCTCTGCTCGGCGGTCATAGCCGCCGTTCCGACCTTGCCCTTCTCGGGATCGGCGACCGCGGCCGCGTCCATCATCTGCGCGGTGGTGAGGTCGACGAGTTCCTTGCCGCCCTTGTCGGCGAGCAGGGACAGATCTCCGGAGGGGTCCTTGCCGTAGCGGGTGCCCTTGGGCAGATTCACCGGGACGCGGATCTTCAGCTTGCCGGTGGGCCGCTGACGGATGACGATCTCTTGCCGGAAGCCGGTCGGGGTGGCGGTGACGACCAGGTCGACGCCCTTGCCGTAGGCCGAGGGGTAGGTGGCGGTGTTGTCGGCCAGGCGTGGCTTGGGCAGTTTGCCGGTGGCGGCGACTGTGGCCTTGCCCTTCTCGTTCTTGATCTCCACCACGGTGCTGTCACCACCGGCAGACAGGGTCAGATCGCCCTTGATGGCCTTGGGCTTGATGACGCCGTCCTGCTCGACGAGCCGGGTGTCAATCGGCTGCCAGACCCCGTCTTTCTGCACCCGGATCGGGGTGGAGTGCACCTCGGCATAAAGGGTCTTGCCATCGGGATTGGCGTACGTGGTCGAGGTCTCCGTCCGGTAGGACTCGATCTCGATGCGCTTGTTCTGCTTCTTGGCCTCTGCCTTAAGGGGGGCGAGCAGGTCGGCGGCGGGGGCCGGTGTCGTAGACGCAGAGGGTGTGGGGGCGGGGTCGGCGGCGGCGGGTACCGCTGCTATGAGGGAGGTTGATAGCCCGAGGACGGCTATCAGCGAGGTGCGGCGGCGGTGAGTCAGCGCGCCGAACCCGGGGGGATGTGTGTTCACTCCGGCCTTTCGTGATCGTTACGACAAACCGGATGATCTTTACATAAAGGCCGCGTAAAAGTAAAGATGATCTCAAAGGTGGTGCTTGAGTGTCCGATGTGGCCACCCGAAGATCATGTGATCGAAGGCCGTCAATATAGTATTGACGATGCTTCGTTGATCTTGCAGAGCTCGACGCGAGCCTGGAGCGCCTTGGCGGTTTGCTGTTCAGCTGAGGCATCCCATGACTGCAGGCACCTCTGATCTCGCTACTCGGCCCGCATCAACGAGACCGGCCGGACCCGGACCGCCACCAGGATCGAAGCCGCTGCTTTGAAACTCGTCCCTGGCTCCTATGGGCCGTCATCCGCGACGCCTCCGGCCGTCCCGTCGAGCTGCTGCGTCGCGTCGCGTCGCCTCGACCCGGGTCCGGCTCATCCGCAAGGACCTGCCGCTGTCACCGGCCACGTAGCGGGCACCCTGCAGCGGATGGAATACTAGCGATCACTTGGTCTACGTTTCGGGTGGACAAAGTGCGACGGCCCCCGGCTCTAACCCCGCCGGGGGCCGTCGCTTTCCCGCTGAGAGACGGGCTTCCTGCCAGGACTACGCTTTTGTCAGGGCAGCAACGATGTCCTGAGCAAGAGACAGGCTGGAAGCGGCAATGAACTTCTGACGTCGGTCCATGGCCTTGCCGATGTCGGCCACCGTGCCGAACTGGTAGTCCAACGGGATAGGACGGCCTTGGAGATCGACAACCACCCCTCCGGCGGCGTTGAGAATGTAGTGGCCAGGCGCAAGGTCCCAGACAGCGAAGCCCTTCGCGAACTCGACCGTCGCATCGCTGAAGCCTGCCGCGACATGGCACAGACTGATGGACCCGAAGTCCACGCCGATCCGGCCCCGGCTGGCTCCGTCCGCAGAAGGCTGTTCCAATGCCTCGATCAACCGGGTCTGCTGGGCGAGCGCCTGAAAGCGGTCAGGCTTCATCAGATAGTTGGTGACCAAGGCTTCCGGCAGCGAGGGAAACCGGTCCAACCGCAGCGTGCGTGGAGTTCCGTCCTGGGCGAAGAGGACGGCACGGTCCTGTCCGGCGTCGTCACGAGCAGCCAGGTAAATCTGGAGGTGGTGGAAGATGTCGCCCACCACTGCGGCAATGGGGCGGGCGAGACTGCGCGAGTAAACCAGGACATGTGTATAGCCGTAGAGTGCCCGTACGGCCAGTTCGCTCGTGTCGAGCGGATCGACCAGGATGCACAGGTCAGGGTCAGGGTCGTCTCCGACAACCTGAGGGTCTGCCTCCTCGGAGGCGTAAATGTACGACGGGAAGACTTCCGTCAGCAGCGCTCGATAGCGCTCGTGCATCCACAAGTCGTAGTCCGACAGGAAGTTATCGGTGTGCCGAAGGTTCCTGTTCTCCGAGCGGTCACCTGACAGAGCGGCCTCGATCAGCCGGGGGCGGATTTCACCGATCACCGTTGAGACCAGCTCGGCAAGTTCCTGCGCGATGCCGGGCAAAGGGGGATGGGACGTCACGATGCACCTCCGGTTTGTCAGCGTAGCTCCAGGGGTGGTTCGATGCCGGGAGGGCTCATGGTCGCAGCGATGAACACCGCTTTGAAGTCCGCGGCCCGCATGATGTCGGCGCCGGTGAGGTCATCGAAGCTGGCAACTTCGAGGTTCTGCTCCTTCGTCATGGCTCCGAAGACGGCGAAGTAGATCTCCGCACCCGGGTACCGCTTGCGGATCTCCCGGGTGATGAAGCCGACGACGTCGGCGTGCTTGACCTCGAAGTCGCACAGGACGATCGACGGGGCTTCCGGCAGTTCCGGGTACATCGAGGCTGGATCGAGAGCGATGAAATCCCGGCTCTTGTTGCACTTGAGGTACCCGATAGGACATCGCCCGAACTGGGCGGATGCGAGGAAGGTCGCCATGACTAGGCCGGCTTCGTTGATTCCGAAGCAGGCGTCTACGTCCACGCGCCGCCCGACGTCCTTGATCTGCTGGATCAGCCGCTCGATCCCGTATCCGAAGGAGGCCCAGCTCAGGTTCAGCAACCGGCCTGGCCGGGGGTTGGGCAGGGAGTAAACGCAAAGCTCGGGGTTGCCGTACTCCACAGTCGGAGCGGTGAGGTTGAAGTCCGGGCCGATGACGTTGTCTTCTGCGGGAATCGCCTGGTCATCCCGCCAGATTGGGCGTCGTACCGTGGCGGCGTGTGTGTCGACCGGCGACCGGGAAGTGTCGGCTTCGGTGAATCTCTTGAGCGAAAGCTGGTCTTCGGGGGCAAGCCGTTCGTACGCCTCAGCGATCAGGTCGCTGGGGGAGATGTGCTCGGTCGCCACGCCGAGCGGGCCGCTGCTGTAGGCGGTGGCGAGAATCAGGAGACTGGAGAACGACGGAGGCGAACCAGCGCCGCCGCGAGCACGTGCCCATGTCTCCCAGGCGTTGATCGAGGTGCCCCCCAGGTTGGTTTGGTACCCGGTCACCTCGTTGTACCGAACGGCCGCTTGATCCTGGGAGAGGCTGCACGCGTAGCGGTGCGCTTGAAGACTGGGTATGTCGGGATATCGATTCATCAACTCGATGGCGGCCTTCTTAACCGAACCCGTCTCCTGCCATAACTGTCGGCCGATACGGGCTAGTTCACGTCCCCGCGCCTGAGGGCTTTCTCCGCCCCGAGTCTGGGTAGGCATCGGGCCTCCTCGTGGTCGTGGCGCCAGATTACCCATTCCAATGGGCAAACTCCGGAGATTAAATAAAAACCCAGGTCACGGCCACCGCGAAACCCGAGTGATTGCGGACTCTCCCGCAGGTGTGAGGCGAACTCGTCAAGTCCTACGGTCGGGGCATGCGCTCCCCTGCCACCGCGGGCGCCTTCGATCCCCTAACCCCGAACTGGCCCCGCATCCGCCACTACCTGACCGGCGGGAAAGACCACTTCCCCTCGGATCGGGCCGCCGCCGACCGCCTGCAGGAGATCCTGCCCTCCATCACCGCCGTGCTGCGTGAACAGCACGAATTCACCGACCGCGCTCTACACCACCTCATCACCGAAGACGGCATCACCCAGATCCTGGAGCTGGGCTGCGGCTTTCCCCGCCCCAGGAACGTCCACGAGATCGCGCTCGCGCTGACCCCGGACGCCCGGACCGTCTACGCCTCCGACGACCCGATGGTGCTCGCCCACGCCCGCGCGCTGCTGACCGCAGACGGCACCTCCATGACCGTGGCCCGTGAGCTTCATGCCCCGCAGACCGTCCTGAAAGACCCGGACGTGCAAGGCTTCCTCGACCTCGATCAGCCGGTCGCCGTGCTCCTGGCCGACGTGCTGCACTTCACCGATGATCCGGCCGGGGTCGTCGCCGCAATCGGTGAGCACCTCGCCCCCGGCAGCACGCTCGTCATCTCCCACCTGTGCCTTGACGGGCTCGCCCCGGCCGCCGCGAAAGCCATCGTGCGGGTGCTCGCCGACACCGATACCCCGATCACCCCACGCACCTCCGGCCAGATCCGCGCGCTGTTGGCCGGGCTCGACATCACCGCCCCCGGCCTGGTCCCGGTCGCACGGTGGCGGCCCGAGCACGACCTCCACCACCCGACCCCGCAGATCCTCGGCGCAGTCGCCACCTGGCCAGGAGGACGACCATGAGCGGGCGCGACACCTCAACCGTCGCGCCGCCGTGCCCGCGTGCTCCTGGTGGCGTCCAGGAGCACGCGGCCGGGCGCGGACCGGCCGCCGGGGGTGGCAGCCGTGGGCGGTCCGCGCCCTTCGCCCTTGAGGAGACCCAGCGCAAGACGCTGGCGGACTGCGTCGGCTGCCTCTACCCGGCCTGGACGATCTGGTCGGCCCACGGCACCTGGTACGCCACCCGCCCCCCTCGCGCGGGCGCTCTTGCCCGGACGCTGCACGCCCCGTCCGCGGGCGCACTGTGCGAGCGCCTGGCCACGGCCGAACCGCTGACTGCGAAGGAGGAGAGCGCATGAGCCGCCCAGCGTCCACGTCGCGTCCGGTGCTCAAGGTCGTCACCCGGTGGATCACCCTCCCCCGCGACATACGCTTCCGGGCCGGTGACAGACGATGACGACCCCCCAGGACATCCCCGCGCCGTACGTGCTGGCCTACTCCGGGGAGGCCGTCACCCCGCGCCTGATCTTCACGCCCGACCCGCTCTCCGGTGAGCTGCGGCTGTCCTACCACAAGCCGCGACCACGCTCGGACTGGCACCGCGGCGTCCTGCTGGCCCGGACCCGCACGAACCGCCGCGGCCAGGTCATGTGGCGGATGCTGAACCGGCACCGCCAGCAGGAATGCATGGCCAAGGGCCTGTGCCAGGTATGCGCAGGCCCGGCCGCCGACCCGGCGACCGGGCGGATCTGGTGGGTCATCACCGAGACCGGCTGGCGAGGGACCAACGACTCCGGTGGCCTGACCAACGCGCCCCCGACCTGCCGGGCCTGCATCCCCGCCTCCCTGCGGTGGTGCCCCCAGCTTCGCAAGTCCGCCGCCGTCTACACCGTGGGCGGCTACGAGTCCGCCGGCGTGCTCGCCGACCTCTACGAACCCGGGCCGGGCGGCATGCCCGTCTTCACCGGCGACCACAACCGGTTCGTCGGCTGGGAGGAGTTCGCGCTCCTGCCGTACGCGCTGGCCACGCAGATGGTCGTCCACTTGAACGACATGGCCCTCATCGAGCACGGCGCCGACCCCCGCGAGACGCTCCTGCTCACCTCATAGCCCGGCGCGGCGGCGCAGGAGGCAGCCCAACCCGTGTATCTCCAGCGTCGCCGCGCCGACCAACCCCCTCGCGGACGAGCGTCACCGGACTCCTTTCCTGCTCGCCCGCGAGGGGCCAGCCCACGACCGGCACGGAGGCACCATGCACGAACTCCTCGTCAGCCCGTTCCTCGGCGAGTACCTCGTTCTGCGGCCCGGCAGCCCCGGCGGCCTGAGAATCTCCGCCAGCAAGTACGCCGAGCTGCGCGCCGCCACCACTCCGCCGACCTGGTACACCGACGCCGTCGCCCGGCGGTGGGACACCGACATCAGCGACGCCCCGCTCGCCGCCACCACCCTCATCCGCGACCCGTCCCCGCACGGGTTCGTCCGCGCCACCTACGAACTCAACCTCGGCTGCAACTACGACTGCGAGCACTGCTACCTCGGCCTGAAGCGATTCGAGGGCATGACCTGGCCCGAGCGCCAGAAGATGCTGCACACCCTGCGTGACGCCGGAGTGGTGTGGCTCCAGATGACCGGCGGCGAACCCATGATCGACCCGCTGTTCATCGACACCTACGGCCTGGCCTACGAGCTGGGGATGATGCTGACGCTCCTGTCGAACGGCTCCCGCCTGTCCAACCCGAAGGTCCTGGACCTGCTGACCCGCTACCGGCCACAGGACATCACCCTGTCGATGTACGGCGCGACCGAAGCCGCCTACGACGCGCTCGTGCGCCGCCGCGGCGCCTGGCGCAAATTCATCACGGGTGTGACGGCTGCGTTGGAGGCCGGCCTGCCGCTGAAACTCAGCTTGATCGTCACCCAGACCAACGCGGCCGAGCTGGAGCAGATGCGCGCCATGGCCGAGCGGTGGGGCCTGTCCTACGACGAGTACGTGAACATGTCGCCGACGATCTACGGCGGCGACGAGACCCTGCCGTCACAGTCCGCTGAGCACCTGCGCAAACGCAAGCCGTTCACCGGCTGCAACGCCGGGCACACGTTCTTCCACGTCGACCCGCACGGCAAGGCGTCCATCTGCAAGATCGGCCGCGACCCGTACGTGAAGCTGCTGGACGAAGGCGTGGAGGGCCTGGCCCGCCTCGGCCAGATCGCCGACAAGCTCCTGCTCCGTCAGGGCGGCTGCACCGGATGCACCCTGCAAGGCACCTGCGGGACGTGCATGCCGCTCGTCACCCTCTACCGCAAGGCGGGCTCGCCGTTGCGGAACTACTGCCAGCACCGAGAACGAGAGGAGGTGAACACCCGATGACCGCTGTCATGGTGGAGCTCGGTCCCCGGCCCGCCCCGGCCGAGGAGATCGAGCTGATCGACGACGTGGACGCGATCGTCGCATCCAGCAAGTGCTCCTGCTCCGCAGGAGACGACGCCCCCTACTGATCCTGACCCGGTGAGGACCGCCTACGCTGACCCGTAGGCGGTCCTCCGCTATGTGAGCAACGACCACCGAGGAGCATCGTGGCAGTCGAACGCCTGCACTGGGACGACCTGCCGAACACCACCCGCGCGGCCGTCGAAAAGCACACCGGTACGATCTGGTCAGCCGACACCGTCTCCGAAGGACTCAACTCCGCCATCGCCGCGGTGCTCGACACCGCGACCGGGCCGGTGTTCGCCAAGGGCCTGCGCTGTGACTACCCGCGCCGCTGGACCCAGGATATGGAAGCCCTGATCAACCCGCACGTCACCCACCTGTCGCCGCGGCTGCTGTGGCGCGTGGACGACGGCGACTGGGACCTGCTCGGCTTCGAGGCCGTCGACGGCCGGCACGCCGACTACCGGCCCGGCTCACCGGACCTGGACCAGCTCGTGGAGACGATGACCACGCTCGGACAGATCCGCTGCCCGGAGCTGCCGGTGAAGGCCGCCGAGCATCGCTGGCGGACCTACGTCACCGACCCCGCCGACCTGGACTGGTTCGCCGGTGACCGGCTCCTGCACACCGACTACAACCCCGTCAACGTGCTGATGTCCGGCGGCCGGGCACTGCTCATCGACTGGGCCTGGCCCACGCGCGGCGCCGGATGGATCGACCCCGCGTGCCTCATCCTGCGGCTGATGGCGGCCGGACACACCGCCACCGAAGCCGACCAGGTCGCCGCGCGCATCCCCGCCTGGACGCAGGCCCCGGCCGAAGGCGTTGCCGCGCTCGCCCGCGCGAACGTACATCTGTGGCAGGAGATCGAAGACGCCAACCCCACGCCGTGGGTGCAGACGATGAACCGGGCCGCCCGCGACTGGCTGACCTATCGCACCTGACCTCGGGAAACGAAGAAAACGCCCTGCTCCTCCACCGGGAGGAGCAGGGCGTCCACGTATATGGAGCGATCATCCGGGTGTCACAGTGTCCGCTGCCCGCCAACTAGTGGTGGTCAAGTAGCCCTACATCTCACTGGGCAGCAACACGTACTACACGGCACCTTGACTGCCCAAGCCCGTATGGAGCGTGCTTACCACGGCTTCCACCAGCGGATTATCGCGGTCCATGTTCATGTGAACACGCTATGGCCAGGGTTCCGGCAAAGTCGGCTGCATGATCCCGTAGACCGTGCCGGTTCGGTGCTCCCCGGCAGATAATCACTTGCTTCCTTCGACGGTTGTCGACGCGGTCTCTCACGTCCCTCTGAATCGGGCATCCGAGGTCCACAACGCCGAGAGCCTGACGCCATGGCCGGATAACGGGAAGCCCTCGGGTGGATAGGGTCTTGAGTAGTTCCGAAAGGGATGAACGGCGCGGTCGTCGCGAAATGTGACGGCCCCCTGCTGCAACAGGGAGCCGTCGAAACCCTTCCATCCACGCGAAAGGTCGTTCCATGACCCAGCCTACCCATCTCGACAGTGATCCTCGCCCTCCAATGCTCTCGACCCGCGTAGTCCTCATCACCGTGACCTCGTTCATCATCGGGGGCGCAATGGGCCTGCTGGCTTTCGCGGGAGACGCGTCTATCGCAGAGAGCATCAAGGACGGCCTGATGGCGTCCGGGGCTGTGTTCGTCGCCCTACACCTGCTCATGGAGAGATGACACTGCGGAGCCCCGGCCGAGCATGGCCGCACGGGCCGGGGCTCCGACCGTAGAGACTATCGAAAGCACAAAGCGCCCCCGTCGTCCCGAAGGACGACGGGGGCGTCGCATATCCGCAGGTGACTGGTCTTCCAGCCGTGGCCGCTACCGCTGGTCGAGCGGCAGGTCCGGCCGAGGCGTGTGCCTGGTCACGTACCCGGCCGCGTACGTGACCAGGCCCGGCAGCAGCGGGACCGCCAGCGACTCCAGCCAGTCCGGCAGCCAGGCGATCAGGTCCAGGTCGGCGTTGACGGTCTGCAGCACCGTCAGCAGCGCCAGCAGGCCCAGGTACGAGCCCGCGGTGGACGCGGTGACCTTCTTCTCGACCGGTGCCTTCTCCCGGATGACATCTCCGTGCATGGCCCCTCCCAAGGGGTGAGAAATACGAAAGGACCAGCCGATCGGCTGGCCCTGCAGGGGAAGATCGTTCAGTTCGTCAGGTCGACCAGGCCGGGCAGCATCCCGGGCCGGTCGTCGTCGGTCACGACAGCGCCTTGATCCAGCACTCCTTCGTCCAGGCCGGACCCGACCCGAGGCCCTTGGCCTTCTTGAACGCCTCGACATCGGCCGTCAGGGCGTCGTCGTAGACGAACGAGTGGAGGTTCTTCGGCTCCTGCACGCCACGGGCCAGCAGCAGGCACCGCAAGGTCTTGACGTGCTTGTGCTCGTCGCCCGGCTTCAGGGGCGGCAGGTTCTTCACGAGGGCCTCCATCCATGACGTCTCCGGCTTCGGGTTCGGCTTGGGAGTCGGCTTCGGATCCGGTTCTTCCTTCGGCCGTTTCGCGCCCGCGCGGACCCACGCATACAGCGGCCCACCCGGGCATGAGGTCGCATATCCGTCGCGGTGGCCCTTGACCTCCCGGCCGGCGCCGCCCTCCCGCCGCAGGTACTCGACCGCATCGACCACCGCGTGCAGCAGCTCGTCGTTCGGCTCGGTGAACCCGCTGGAGCCGACGAGGGCGAGCACGGCGTAGTGCTCAGAGTTGAGGCCCGGCCCGTTGGCGGCCGGGACGACCCCAGGGCCGCGGCCCATGAAAACGCGCCGGTGGGGACAAGCGACCAGGTTGTAGCCCAGGTCGATGTACTTCTCGCCTCGGCCACCGGACATGTGCATCCGCTGGAAACTGATCACCAGTTCGATACAGATCCGGTGATCGTCCACGATCTTGGGGTTGACGTATCCGCCCGTATAGTGGACCTTGACCCCGCGCGTGCGGGTGATGCGCGTGTAGGAGCCGGACGGGTCTTCCGCCCTCCACCCCCTCCGGGAGATCATTCTCACCGCGTCATCCCTTCGTCAGGCTGATCAACGCCACGATCACTCCGGCGGTCGTCACCAGCACCGTGACGATCGCAATGATCTGCTTCGTCCGGTCGGCGAGCTGCGCGCTCGTCACCGCTTCCCGTTCCACCGCATCCAGACGGTTCTCCAACGCCACATGACGGACCTCGGCCGTCTCCCGGTCCTTGCGGACCTGCTCGGCCAGCTCGGCGTGACGGCCGTCGACGTGGTCCAGGCGCTGCAAGATCAGCGCGGTCTGCCCGGAGGTCCGCTCGAAACCGACCTCGACCAGGCGGCGCAGCTCGGCCAGCGCAAGCGAGACGTCCGCGGAGGGCTGCTCGTTCACTGGACGCTCCTCGGTGTGTAGTAGCGGTACGGGCCATCACCACGCACGATCACCTCGTCCCGGCGAGGTTCAACCAGCAGTGGCGGCACGTCCTGACGAATCGCTTTCACCAGCCAGAACACGGACACGCCGGCCGGGCCGCGCACCGTGAACCGGCCTTGGGCCGGGTAGGTCGCCGACACCTCAACGGGCGTCTCTCGACTCGTCAGCAGCACGGCCCGGCCCTCAGCCGCAGTGAGCGCCTCGAAGTAGCCGGGCAGCTCCACCAATGCGGTCCCGTCCTCGCCGAGTACGACCTCGCCCCAGTATTCGACGCCGTTGTGCGGGCTCTCGGTCGTGGCATGTACGAGATACCGGTCGGCGTGCTGCGGCTGCGGGTGGTCGATGATGAAGGTCTTGACGATGGTGTTGAGGTCGTTGCGGACGAAGTGCAGCTCGCCATTCCAGAACGCGCGGAACGACCCGTCGCCGGGGCCGCTCTGCGCTGTCCACCGGAACCCGTCGGAATCGCCCGCCTTCCCCTCAAGGACGAGGTCCCCACCGGCGATGATCCCTCCGCTGACGCTGAGGCCGCCGCCGCCCATGACCCACACCTTGCCGTCGGTGAGGCACCTGATGCCGGAGATCGTGCCGTGGTCCGGCTGGGTGACCAACCCGATGTAGTTACCCCCGCTGGGATCGACCTGCATGATGAACTTCCGGCCGTTCATCGGCACGCTGCCGATCTGCAAAGTGTTCGCGCTTGCCACCTGAGCGGTGATGTAGTGGTAGTTCGACCCGTCCTCGTACCACCTGATTTCCGGGTCTGTCAGGCCGGACGGGTTCACGACGAGCCTGCGCCCCGACAGGGCGGACACCAACTGGCCCATGATGGTGACGGAGCCGGTGGCCGCCGAAACGTTCACTGTCTGCTGGCCGTTGCTGTTGTAGGTGCGCAGGCCCAAGGTGTCCAGCTCGATCCGTGCGCCTGACGTGCCCGAACGCAGCGTGAACGCGCCCGCCGAGGTGATGTTGACGGTGGTCACGCCGGAGCTGTTGAACGCCCGCAGCCCCGAGGTGTCCAACTGCACCCGCGGGCCCGACGCAGCCGACCGCAGCGTGAACGAGCCGGTGTTCAGCAGCGACACCAGCTCGTTGCCGCCCGAGTCGTAGCCGCGCACGCCGGTCGAGTTGAGCTCCACCCGCGCACCGGTGGGGTTGCCCGCGACGATCCGCGTGGACAGGGTGAGCACTGCGGCGAGCTTGCCCGCTGTGATCGCCCCAGCTTCGATCGTGTCCGCACTGACGGAGTTCGCCGCCAGGTGCCCGGCCTGGATCGCCAGCGCCTGGATCAGGGAGCCCGTGATCGAGTTCGCGACGACCTTGTCGGAAGCGACGATCGTGCCGTCGATGATGTCCGCGCCGTCAATCACCGCGCCGATCATGTCGGTGTCCACCAGCGGCAACGTGGCGATGACCGCCGCCGTCGAGGCCGCGGACTCGTTACCGGAGCGGTCGACCGCCGTGAAGAAAAACTCCCGGTCGGCCTCGTACGGCTGACCGGCGACCACCACGGACCCGGCTGCGTCCAGGTAGTCGATCGCGGCCGCTGGGTCCTCGGCCAGGGGGTCACGCATCCACACGCGGACCCGCGCGAAGTCGGCGGGCATCGCCTGCCCGTCCGACGTCAGCCCGTCCCACGCGACGGTGATCACCCCGAGCCTGCTCGACAGGACCGGCGCGGACGGCACCGGAGGCGGATCCGCGTCATCCGGGATCTCCACGGCGACCGGTTCGGAGAACACGCCCTTGACGCCCCGGGACGTGGCCCGGACCTTGAACGCGTACTCCCAGCCGACCTCCAGCGGCGAGTACGTCGCCGTGGTGTCGCCGCCACCGGTCATCGCGATCAAGCTCCACAGCTCGCCGACCTCGTTGCGGCGGGCGAACAGCTCGTAGCCGTCGATGTCGAGCGCGACCCCGGCCGTGTCCGTGAGGGTCGGCGCCCACGTCGCGGTGATCTGCCCGGCCGCGATCCCGCCCGGCCCGATGTAGGCCACCGGTTCGACCAGCAGCCCGGTCGGCGCGGTCGGGGCCCGGCCGCCGGCCTCCGGAGCGGGCGGCCGACCGGACCCGCCCGTGGACACGCCGCCCGCGAGGATCCCGGCGGCCTGGCGGGCCCGCTTGATGTCGGCCTCCAGGAACCGGTCGTTGAGGACGAGGTTGCCCGACACCTGGCCGTCGACGTCAGCGGTCAGCGTGATCTGCCGGACCCGCAACGGCTGCATCACCGCGCCGTCGCCCGGCGCGAGCACCCGGTCCCCCGGCCGATAGTGCGCCCAGGGCAGCCACCGGGCCAGGTGCGGGATGATGCCGCGGGTGATCTGCACCCGCTCGCCGGAGGCCCGCGCCAGCGCCGCCTGCCCGAGCAGCGTCGCGGTCCCGTGGTCGGTGACGCCGCCCTGGGACTGGAAGGTCTCCCAGCGGCCCCACGGCACGGTCGCGGCGGGGTTGGTCACCTCGACCCGCAGCCCCGCCTCCCCCGTCACGAGGATCGCTGAGGCGGCGTCCTCCAAGGTCGCGTCGTCCGGCGCTTCGATGATGTCGCGGCCGAGCCGCAGGTCCACCGAGTCCGGCCCGGCCGCGAGGTTACGCGCCAGCGCGGTGCCCTCCCGGAAGACCCGCAGCGTGCGGCCCTGCATCTGCCAGTCCACGATGCCCTGCTCAGCGAGGTTGATCAGCAGGGTCAGCAGCGGCGTACCGGGCTCCACTGACAGCGTCAGTTTCGTGCCCCACGGTGCGCCCGCCGAGTCGTGCGTCGTGGTGAAGTCCACGGTCAGGCCCGGCAGCGCCCCACGTGCCTGCCCCTCGGTGATGAACGTCCGCAGGATCGCGCCCGCCGACACCGCGGAGAAGATCCGCTTACCGTCCGCCATGACCCCGCCCGGGTACAGCACGAGCTTGTGGAGCTGCCACGCCCACCCCGGGCAGGTGTAGGTCCGCACGCCGGTGATGTCGGTGTGATCGGTCGTCCGCTTGATCCGCAGGAACCGCCCGTCCGGCGCTTCAGCCCAGGGCCCGCCGTCCACGCTGTACTCCAGCGCGACCTCGCACGGCTGCGCGAGATGCTGCGTGCCGGCCGCGTGCGCCGAATACGAGATCCGCAGGCTCGGCACGTCATTCAAGGGCATCCCGGCCTCGAACCCGAGGAGCTGCGCGAGCGTTCCGAGACGAGGCCCGTTCGGGGCGTAAGCGACCAGGCGCAAGCCGTACCGGAAATGATCTCCCTGAAGAATGATCGAATTCAATGGACCTCACTCGGCCTCAAAGGGCTGCAATGATCAAGCTTCATCCCCAGGTATCCTTGTCGATGCGTTGATGCAAATGTCGCCATGGAAGGCACAAAACGAAGAATGGGGCTTTGTTGTGATTGAGTTTGGATTTTACACCGGCATAATTATTGGGATTTTCTATTACCTAATACTTCCGGTTCTCAAGTGGATGGCCAGCCTGGCAGAAAAGGCTGAAGCTAAAAAGGAGAGGGAGGTGATGGCGGCACGGATGGCCAGCGACAGGGTCGCAGCAAATATAAAGCATGCAGCAAGTATGCTCGATCCTGTATTTGACCCCGACTTGCCAGGGCATGCGCGAAACATGATTCTCGGCAACGCTGCTAGCCATATTGATGACTGTTTGCGAGGGCGTCGAATGGATGGCGTTGTATTTATTGCGTCACTGAACTCCCAGTTCAGCGGGATGATGTGGAGGGCTCGAAAGGCGGTAAAGATCGTCGATGAATCCATGGTCAAGCAGCGTGGCCTGCTAGATGGCATTGCCAATAAAGTCATACTCCCTAGGCAAGTTTGGGAGATCGCTCGGCTGCTACAAGTTCAATCGGAGCTTGCAAATGAGCAAGCTGAGGCGCGCCGTGGAGTTGTCTCACCGGAACTGGATGCTGTTCTGGCTCCGCAGCGAAAAGCCCTAGAGAGGTCGATTCATGCAACGGCGCAGCGTATAATCGCCCTAGAGAAATACGCCACCCAGGTTCAAGAGGCGGACTCGGCGCTCTTGGCGCAGGAGATGCTCCATAGAAATGATAAATATCATGACCTGCTGGCGATGACGGATGATACTGACGCCATGCGAAGCCTAACTCAACATGCCGATGCCGTGGAAAGCACCCTTAGTCAAAGCATCAGGGGCGCCATCGCAGCAGGAGAAGCATTAGTTATTCCGGATAATTTCCGGAATTGATCAGGTCAGGAATTCTCACTGCCTCTTTTTTCGGTCAGGTCGGCGGTGAGCTGGTCGACGGCCGCGCCCAGGACCACGTTCTCGTACGTCAGATCAGCGATCCGGCGGCGCAGGCCCTCGATGATCTGCTCGTAGCTGACGTTCAACGACTGCTGCTCAGCCACGGCGGGCCTCCTCGGTTCGGTGGATGACCCGGATCCGGTCCAACTCGACGCGCAGCGCCGCCGTCCGGATCAGGTCGATACGGGTCTGCTCACGGATGACGCGCAGCGGGTCTGGGGCCGCGCTCGTGGCCCTGCTCATCCTCGCGTCCGGCGGCGCGGGCGCCGCGGTGACGACCACGCCGTACTTCTCCTTGCAGATGGCGATCTGCTGGTCCACCTGCGCGCGGGCCTCCTGCGGGCTCAGCAGCGCCGGGGTGAGCATCTCCAGCTCCCCGGCGGCCTGGTGCGGCCCCAGCACCGGCTCGTACAGCGCGATCTCCAGCGCCTCCTCCACGCTGTCCAGGCCGTACTCGGCGACCCGGTGCTCCAGCGCCGCCTTCGGCAGGTAGTAGGTGACCGTGCCGTCGTCGGCGACGCTCTCCGGCACCTGGTAGGTGATCACCCAGAACGGGATCCGCCCCGAGGTGTCGGTGGTCTCCCCCACGCCCGTCACGACCCACTGCGCTACCGCCACCGCCGCCCCTCCCTGAGGTCGTCATTGCCGCCAGGCCCAGATCATCGCGACGACCGGCTGGCCCGTGTTCGTCGTGGTCGCCGCCGCGATCCCGAAGTTCGACGTCGTGCGGCTGCGCACGAACATGCTCAGCGTCGAAGCGCCAGTGCCGGAGGAATACTCCGCGCCGACCACGCACAACGGCACCGACAACAAGGTCGCGCCCCACCCGATGTTGCTGTAGGAGCTGCCCGACGACAGGTTCAGCGCGAACATGATCAGCCCGGCCTCGACGCCGCTGTAGGACCAGCGGCCCCGGTACTCGACCGAGCTGGACGTGAACCGGAACCGGTTCTGGTTCGCGCCGATGTCGTTGTAACCGATCTCCATCTCCGCCGGGGTGGCCAGCATGTAGCCGCCCCCGGCCAGGTTGGTGGCCGGGTCGTAGACGTAGGCCCGCCACTCGTCGCCCCGCTGGATCACCGCCGAGCGGCGCGTCCCGTCCGGCGACAGACCGGAGACGTGGACGATCGAGCCGTCACCATCGACGTACATCCGCGCGAAGTTCGAGCCGGACCCTGGGTAGAAGCGAATCTCCGGGTCCACGGCGCCCGCCGGGTTGATGATGATCCGCCGGCCGACCGTGCCGGACGCGAACTGCCCGACGATGGCGACCGCGCCGGACGCGGCGGAGATGTCCACCGTCTGCACGCCATCGGGGTTGAACGCCCGTAACCCGGCGCTGTTGAGCTCGACCCGGGCGGCGGCCGGTGACCCGGCGACGATCCGCGTCGACAAGGTCAGCACGGCCTCCAGCTTGCCCGCCGTGACCGCTTCAGCGGCGATGTGCTCAGCCTCGACCGCGCCCACCGCGAGCTTGTCGGCCGTCACGGCGTTGGCGGTCAGGTTGCCGGTGGTGATGGACTCCTCGGCCGCGTCCCCGGCCACGAGCGGCACCGTGGCGATGACCGCGCCGGGTGAAGGCGCGGACTCGTTCCCGGAGTAGTCGACCGTCGTGAACCGCACCTCGCGGTCCGCGCCGTACGGCTGGCCGGGCACCACGACCGACCCGGCGGCCTGGAGGTAACCGACCTCCGCCCAGCCGGGCGCGAGCGGGTCCTGCATCCAGATCCGTAGCCGGTGGAAGTCGCGCGGCATCGCCTCCCCGCCCGCACCGAGACCGTCCCAGCCGATACGGATCACGCCGAGCCGGGTCGACAGTTGCGGCGCCGAGGGCACCGGCGGCGCATGCGGGTCGTTCGGGATCGTCACCGCCACCTCAGCGGAGAACGGCCCGCGCTGGCCGAGGTTGACCGCGCGGACCTTGAACGCCCACTGCTGACCGACCGGCAGCGGCGAGTACGTCGCCGTGGTGTCGGTCGCCTCCGTCACCGCGATCAGGAACCACGGCGCGCCTTGCTCGTTGCGGCGGGCGAACAGCTCATACCCGCCCACGGTGAGCGCGACCCCGCCCCCGTCCGCGATGACCGCTCCCCACGTCGCGGTGATCTGCCCCTGAGCGGTCCCGGCCGCGTCCAGATACGCCAGCGGATTCACGATCAACCCGGCCGGCGCGGCCGGAGTGCGCGGCGACGGAGCCTCCGGAGCCGGACGCGCCCCCGACCCGCCCTCCGCGGTCGACCCGCCCACGATGCCGGCCGTGCGGCGCGCGAGCCGTACCGTGCGCTCGAGGAACCGGTCATTCAAGATCAAGTTGCCGGTGATGTGGCCCCGCTCGTCCCGCACGAGGGTGATCTGCCGAATCCGCAGCGGCTCCAGGACACCGCCGTCGCCGGGCGCGAGCACTCGATCCCCGGGCCGGTAGTCGCGCCAGGGCAGCCACCGTGCGGTGTCCAGGGTGATCTGCCGGGTCCGCTGGATCCGCTCGGCTGCGGCGCGCGTGAGGGCCGCCTGCGCGAGCAGGGTCGCGGTGCCCATGTCGGAGACGCCGCCCTGACCGACATAGGTCTCCCACCGGCCCCACGGCCCGGCCGTCGCCCCGGAGGAGAAGGACACACGGAACCCGTCGTCACCGACGACGAGGACCGCGTTGGCCAGGTCCTCCAGGGTGCCTTCGTCGGGGGCGTCCACGATGTCGCGGCCGTAGCGCAGGTCCACGGGCGCGTCCCCGCTGGCCAGGTCCCGGTCCAGTTCACCGCCCGGGTCGGCGTTGAACACCTGCAAGGTACGGCCCTGCATCCGGAAGTCGCACACGCCCTGCTCGGCGAGGTTGATGAGGGTGGTCAGCGCGTCCAGGCCCGGCTCGTAGTAGATCGTCAAGACCTTCGACCAGGACTCATCGGCGGAGTCGCGCTCCGGGGTGAAGTCCCAGTCCAGGCCGAGGGCGGTGCCGCGCGCCTTCGCTTCGGCCAGGAACGTCTGCAGGATCTCCCCGGCGGTCGCCGACAGGAACGCCCGCTTGCCGTCGACCAGCGTCCCGCCGGGGTACAGCACGACTTTCCGGAGCTGCCAGCCGTAGCCGGGCATCTCGTAGACGGCCGTTCCGGTCCGGTCGACGTCGTTGACGGCCCGCTTGATCCGCAGGAACCGCGAGTCGGGGTCCTCGGTCCAGGTCTGCCCGTCGACGGACCACTCGACGGCGACCTCGCAGGGGGAGGCGAGCAGGTCCGCGCCGAGCGCGTGCGCGCTGTAGCGCAGCCGCAGGCTCGGCACGTCGTCCAGTGGCCACCCGGTGTCGCAGCTCAGCGGGTGCGGCAGCGTGCCGAGACGGTCACCGTTGGGTGCGTAGACCACGAGACGCAGGAGGAAAGGCACGGTTTATGCCTCCGTCCCACCGTTTGGAACCAGTTTCTCTTAGTTCCCGAAACGTTTGTAAACGTTTCGTGAGTGGCAATTCAGTAAACGCTGACCTGTTTTCAGAGTTTCCGCCACAGTGCTTCCGAAGGCTTGGTAGTGTGCTCGTTGGTCACACGCCCTACAGCCAGACGACCCCCGGGGACGGCTGGTGGACCGGAGCTGTCCCCTGTGGGAACCGGTCCAAGAAAGGCGGGGAAACCCGATGTGTGGCCACCAGCCCGGGGGGCCGAGCAGCGAAGAGCGGATGCTGTGGATGCAGCTACTGCTGCTACTCGTGGAACTCCTCCGGGGAGGTGGGCTTGGCTGACGCTCGACTAGCATTCGGCTAGCGGGCAGCCAGCCAAGCCGCAGCGAGGCTCCGAGGAGGTTCCGGACGCCGACTCGGGGCCTCGCCTCTCTTGCGGCTAGCCTAGCAAAGACGTTAGCTCACCGTAGACTCTTTATAGTTTCTCCGATTAATTTTTTCGGGAAACCATATATGATGCGCCGACAGTTATATTTGCCCAACATTTTTCGGGCATGGCATTTATGGCTTGCTGCTCATGTAATAAACGCAGCTTCCGCCCGGCAGCGAATCCATCAGCTCAGCGCGACCACCGGGATCCGCGGCTGCTTGTCCCAGCCGACGAAGTTGATCACGGCGGGCAGCTCCGTGTGCGCCGTGCTGCCGTAGCACATCCCGTCCAGCAGCCCGACAGCCGCAGGCGTGGGCTTCAGCACGGGCAGCTCCACGTTCTGCAGCTTCGACAGCTCCAGCGCCACCCACACGCTGTTCCCGTCAGGAGAGGCCGGCACCGAGTGGGGGAAGGAGACCTGCCACCAGCCTCCCCACGGCGTGGCCTGCACGTCGTAGGTCACCGCACCGGCGACGTAGCCCCGCTTACCGTCGTAGACCGCGGCCCTCCACGATCCCGTCGCGTTCGGGTTGTCGCCGATGCCGAGGTGCAGGGTCTGGAACGAGAAGTCCGCGGGAAGCGTGAGGCTCACCGCGATCAGGCTCGGCAGGGAGGAGACGGCTATCCTCTCGTTGGCCTGCCACGCCGGGATGCTCTGGACCTGCGACCGGTATCCGATCGCAGGCACCCAGTCGTTGGCCGTACCCCAGTCGGGTGCCATCGCGTCGATCGACATGCCTGTCTCCTTCACAGGTAGGCGCGGCGCGCCCGGATTTCGAGCATCGACGCCGCGGTGGTGGAGGTGGCCGAGCTGGTGACGAGCACCGCCCGGGAGTGCGGGTCGGCCAGCGCGACCGCCGGGGTGAAGTGGATCCACCGGAACGCCGAGCCGGGGCCGGTCGCGTCGATCTGACCGGTCACGTCGTCCCCGGAGGCCAGATCCCAGGTGTCGGTGTCCACGAGCGCGGCCCGCATCGTCGCGCAGTCGAGCAGCAGCCGTTCCCCGGCGAGCAGACCGCCCGGCCGGGTGACCGCACCGCCGGTCGCGACATCGGTGATGCGCGGGTTGACGGCCGGTCCGGTGATCCGCACCAGCGCGTCCGTGATGGGCGCCGTCGACCCGGCGAGCGTCGTGACCGGCTGCGCGGAGGCGTTCGCCGAACCCGCCCAGGTCGCCTCCGCCGGGTCACGCCAGTAGACGCCCGGCACCCGCGCGAACGCCGTCAGCCGGGCCCGGACCGCGCCGACGTCGACCTCCGGATCGGACACCGCGGTGATGGTCACCTCCGCCGCCCGGGTGATCGACCCGGCGGTGTAGGTGAGCGTCATCAGCCGGTGCCGGACCCCGAGCAGCGCCGCCAACGCCTCCAGGTTGGCTTCCAACTGCTCGAACCCGCCGTGCGCGCCGGCCGGGGACCGGCCGGTGACGCCGAGCACGAGCGGGATGGTCGTGGTGGCGTGGTCAAGGCCGAGCACGGGCAGCTCCCCGGCCCGGCCCGGCACGCTCACCTCGACCGCGCGGACCCCGGGCAGGGGCCGCCGCCGAGTGCCCTTCTTCAGCGTCCAGCAGCCGGCCGGATGGTCCAGGGGGACGCCGTCGAGCGTGTAGGTCGGCACCTCACACCACCCCCAGAGCGCCCGCGTACTGCAGGCCGCGGTTGACCGTCGTGGACGTCGGTTCGGCCTGCGGGTAGTGGTTGACCACGTGGATCGACGCGCCCGCCGTCCGGGCGCCGCCGGTCACCGGCAGGCCGGTCGATCCGAAGCTCGCGGTGAGCTTCGGATCGAACGACTTCGACAACCGGCCCGCGATCCCGGCGGCGGTGTTGAGCACGCCGCGCTGCGAGGCGAGCATGCCCTCGCTCATGCCCATCATGGTGAAGCGGCCGATCTCGGCGAACACCTTCGACGGGGAAGCGATGCCGAGGGCGTCCTTGACCCACTGCGGCATGATGCTGGAGAAGAAGTTGTAGATGGAATCGCGGAACCACTGCCACATGCCCACGATGCCGTTCCACAAGCCGATGATCAGGTCATGGCCCAGGCCGCCCAGCAGCCCGCCGAGACTGCCGATCGCGTTCAAGATCGAGTTCGGTAGGCCCCGCAGCCAGTTGACCAGGTCATCGAACCGTTGCGTCACGGCGTTGCGGGCGTCATCGACCCACCGGCCGAGCATGCCGGGCAGCTCGGAGAACCAGTTGATGATGCCCTTGATGTTCTCGATCGCTGAGTCGATCTTGCTGCGGACCCACTCCCACGCCTCGGGGATCTTGTCGCGGATCCACTGCAGCGCCGGGGTCAGCGCTGAGAGGATCTTCGCGGCGAGGTCGATCACCCACTTGATCAGGTCCCCGACGACGGGGATGACCCTCTCCAGGATCGTCGCGGCGACCTGCACCAGCCACGTCACGACCGGCATCAGGGCGATGACGATGTCCGCCAGGACCGAGATGATCGGCATCAGCGCGGCCAGGAGCTGACCGAACGCGCCGACGATCTGCACGACGACCGGCGTCAACGCGGTGATCAACTGCGTCACGACCGGCAGGATCTCCGCCACCAGCGGAGCGAACGCCGCGACGAGCTGCGCGACGATCCCCACGATCGGCGTCAGCACCGGCAGGAGCTGCACGAACGCGCCGATGATCTGCATGATCGACGGCATGAGCGCGATCAGCGCCTCCAGCAGTGCCGTCCCGATGGTCGAGGCGGCCTGCACGATGATCGGGATCAGCGGTGAGATCGCCTGCACCAGCAGCGTGATCGCCTGGACGAGGATCTGCCCGAGCTGCGCGGCGACCTGCGCCACCAGGGCGATCAGCGGCGTGATGACCGGCACCAGCGACGCGACCGCCTGGGCGAGCTGGACCCACACCGGCGCGAGCGCCTGCATGGCCTGCATGAGGACCCCGGCGAGGACCTGCGCGAGCTGCGACAGCGGCGGCAGGATCGGCAGCAGCGCGTTCAGGAACGTCTGCAGCACGGTCAGCAGCGTCCCGGCCCACAGCGCGGCGAGCTGCCCGATGATGGGGATCAGCGGAGTGATCGCCGGGAGCAGCCCGTTGATCAGCGTCACCGCGAGCGTCACGACCTGCGGGATCAACGGTGACAGGGAGGTGACGAGCTGCCCGAACGCCGCGACCAGCGGACCCAGCGCGGGCGTGATCGCCTGCACGCCGGCGGCCAGGGTCGAGGCGATCAGCGCGGCGAGCTGCCCGATGACGGGCAGCAGCGGCGACAGGGCGACCAGCACCCCGGAGATGGCTTGGCCGATCGGGGCCAGGGTCGGACCGATCGCGGCCACCGCGCTGCCGATGCCGTTGACGACGGCCATCACCCCGGGTGCGAGCGCGGAGATCGCCGGGACGATCGCGTTGATCGCCGTGGTGAGGATCGGCCCGATCGCCTGGGCGAGCTGCCCGACGAGCGGCGCGATGCTGCCGATCCCGGCGGCGAGCGCCAGGATCACCGGCAGCAGCGCTTGGCCGACCTGGCCGATGCTGGTGAACACCGACACCAGCACGTCCTGGCCCTGCGCGGAGTTGACGAACGCGTTGAGGCCGTCGAGGAGCTGCCCGATGACGCCGAGCGCGTCGCCGCCGGAGGTCCGCATCGCGTCGAAGACCCCGGAGACGATGCCCCACACGTCCTGCAAGATCGAGCCGAGCTGCCGGAACACCTCCACGGCGCCCTGCATCCACCCGAGTGCCTGCCCGGAGTCCGCGGCGGCCGACAGGAAGTTCCCGAGCCGGGTCGCGGCCTCGGCGATGCCGGGCGCGAGCGACGCCGAGAAGGTCGCGCCGACCGCGGCGAGCTTCGCGAAGCCGGTCAGCAGCGGCTGGAGCGCCGGGGTCAGGTCCCGGATTGCGGCTTGCAGTGACGCGAAGATCGTGTTGACCGTCGCCACGGCGGTGCTGGACCGTACGAACTCGGCGACCTGCACCCCGGCCTGCCCGAACGCGGAGGCGACACCGGTCATGCCCGCCTGCAGCGGACCGCCCAGGACCGAGGCGACCGCGCTGATCTGCCCGGCCAGCGGCGCGAACAGGCCGTCCTGCACGCTGGACTTGAGCTGGTCGAACGCGGGCTTGAGCGCCCGCACCTCCAGCGCGGCGGCCCGCGCCGCCGGGGACAGCTTCGCCAGCGCCGCCTCGAACTTCGCCGGGTCGTCCCCGAGCGCGGTGGAGAACGCGTCCCCGACGCCGGACAGGGCGACCGCCAGCGTCGCGAGCGCGGCCGCCCCGAGCGCGACCGCGCCGGGCAGCGCCGCGACGATCCCGGCGGCCGGGGCCAGCGCCGCCCCCAGCGAGAGCGCGCCCTGCCCGGTCACCGCCATGGCGGACGCCATCACGGAGAACTTCGCGGCCGAGGCGACCAGCGACGTCCCCATGAGGGTCGCGTTGCCGCCGATGGACCCCATGTGGACACCGGCCTCCCGGGCGGCGTCCCGCAGGTTCCCGATCGCGCGCCGCAGCCCGGCCGACAGCCGGTCCCGCAGGTCGATGGTCGCGAACAACTCGCCCACGTTCAGTCCCACGGGCCGCTCACCTCCTGCTCTGTGTCCATGCCGAGGTGCGCCAGCAGGGCGCGACCGATCAGGTGGGTGTAGGCGGGCGGGATCGCTTGCGCGATCTCCCGCCGCGTGGCCGGCCAGTGGATGTCCATGGCGTCCTGCCACTGCGCGACGGTGCCTTTGCCGCCGCCCTTGCCGTACACGGCGACGTACGGGCCCCGGTACCAGCGGCCATGGCGGATACCGGAGACCCGGCCCCGGTGCTTGGGGTGCTCCACCGGGCCGACGAGGTCAGGGGGGCTCAGCTCGAAGATCCGGTGCCGCAGCACCCCGAGGGAGAACATCTCCCCGCACAGCAGCAGGTCCCGGCGCAGCGGAGCTCCGACGACGTTCTCCATCACCCACGGCCGCCCGGTCGTCTCCAGCGCCTCCCGGGTGGCGGGGATGAGCTGCGGGTACGCGCGGCCCTTGTTCGTGCCCTTGGTCAGCGCGGTCGAGGCCAGGCACGGCGGGGAGACATGGATCGCGTCGTATTCGTGGCCGTGCTCACGGATGTAGGTGATCGCGTCCGCCTGGATGAACGCGTCCCCGATGTAGCGGGGCTGCGGGGTGATGTCGACGCCGGTGACGTGCCAGCCCGCGAGCTGGTAGCCGCGCGTCGCTCCGCCGACCCCGCAGCACGCGTCCAGCAGCCGCGGCTTCACCGCTTGCCGCCGTCGTCCGGCGGGGCCAGCGCGCGAGCGATCCGCGTGTCGGCCGCCAGCAGCCCCAGCAGCCGCACCTGCAGCCACCGCCAGGACCGGGACGCGAGCAGCCCGGGGGCGCCGACGTCGAGGCCGTAGTGCTCGTGCAGGTCAGCCTCGACCAGCGCCCACCGGGCCAGCAGGTCGGCCCACGCTACTTTCTGGCCCTCTTCGACGCTGAGGCCGTCGTCGGGGTCGTACCACTCACGGAGCCCCGTGACCGGGTCGATCGGGCCGCCGCCGCTCGACGTGTCTCCCGGTTCGGGGCCGGAGCTTCCCCCGCGGACTCCCAGTGCTTGACCGCCGCATCCACCCCGGCGACGACCCACACCAGCGCCGTGGTGCCGATGTGCTGGATCACCGGCCAGTCGAGCTTGTCGGTGAACAGCTCGTCGTAGACGCCGCCGAGGATCCGCTTGTAGAGGTCTTTCTCCTGGTCGTCGTCCAGGACGAGCGCCTCCAGGCCCTCGGTGTCGGGCTCACCGCCGCCCGCCGCCTCGATGGACACCTCCATCAGGCGGCGGCACAGCAGACCCGTCTCGGCGTCGACCGGCTCGATCACGTACGTCTTGCCGTCGACCGGCAGCCGCAAGCGGGGGTCGAAGAACTCGCTGAGATCACGGAATTTGGTCATCAGTCGGCCGCCGGGTTCGTGATCTCGGTCGGCTCGCCCTGGCCGAGCAGGTCGAACGCGAACGGCTCCAGGTCGGTCGTCTCACCGCCGCCGCCCTTGTAGTCCACGGCGACGAAGCCCTGGTAGGCGTCCGGGGAGCCGTCCTTGCGGTACCAGCGGACCTCGATGTTGGCCTCGACGCCGACGACGCGGCCGGCCTGCCGGACGGCCTCCTGGCCCGGGTCGGGCACGAACGTCGGGGAGCCGGTGTCGCGCTTGCGGCGGCCCTCGCACTCCAGCTTGAACTTCCGCTGGGTGACGACGTCGCTGCCCCAGCCGTTGGAGTCGAAGTCGCTGTCGTCCTGGGTCTCGGACTCGATGGTCTCGGCGAACTTGGTCAGGCCCTTGATCGGGGTCCACACCGGCACCGCCTGGGTACCGGTGTTGACCTCGACGGTCCAGTCCTTGGCGAGCAGGGAGCGCAGCGCCATTGGTCTCTCCTTCGTGAAAGAAAAAGCGAATGCGGAACCGCATTCGCTGATGAGGAAAGGTGCGGGTCACTCGGCCCGGTGCAGCGACGGCCGGTGACACAGCAGGTCGTAGGAGTCCGCGCGGACCCGGCGGCCGTTTTGGTCCCGGTCGGGCGGCGCGACGATCGTCCGCTGGCACAGCAGCACCCACACCCCGCCGGGCAGCTCGACGTTGGACAGGCCGTGCAGCACCTCGAACACCTCGTCGGCCAGGTCGTCCACCTGACGCGGGTCGGCCTTGCCCCGGATGCGGACCTGCACCTGCGCGGAGGCGTCCGCCTGGGTGACGTCCTCCCCGTCGTTGCCGAGCCCGTAGTAGGTCAGGGAGATCGCCAGGTCCGGTTTCGACGGCAGACCCGAGATCGTGATCGCGGTCTGCGCGTCGGTGTAGATGCCGGACGGACTCCAGTCGCCGACGCCCCGGGCGGCCAGCAGTTCAGCCAGGCCGGTCAGCAGGTCACGGGTCCAGCTCATCGCAGCGCCCGCCTCAGCTCGGCCGCGATGAGTTCCCGCACGGTGTCGGCCTCCTCGCGCAGCGCCGACTCCAGATACTTCGCCTGGCCGCGCTCGTGCCGGTACCCCAGCTCCTCATGCTGGGCGACGGCGTACGGCTGGTCGTAGGAGATGACGCCGCGCAGGTTCACCTCGTCCACGACCGGCCGGCCTGAGCGTTCCAGGTCACCGGTCTCGAACGGCACCCGCTGGTTGGAGGCGGTCAGCACATGCCGGGTCGCCTTGTGCAGGCCCCGGGCCGCCGCGCGGCGCTGCTCCGCGGTGAACGCCTCCACGTTGATCTTCAAGTCGAGTTCGATGCTGGTCACGTGCAGGCCACCTCCACATGGTCCGGGGTGGGCAAACCGCCGCCGTCGCGGGCGTGGGAGACGATGACCGTGGTCGTGCGGCCGTTGACGGTCACCTCCGACCCGGGCGGGCACACCACCCCGGGCCGCATGTAGAGCGTCAGGTCGGAGACGACCTCGGTCCCGTCCGCGTCGCGGACCAGCCGCCGCTCGTCGTCGGCCAGGCACCGCTCGGTGACCTCCTCCCCGAAGACGGGCCCGTAGGCGCCGTCACCGAGGAACGGCCGGATCGTCGCGGTGTGCCGCATCAGCCACTGCGGCAGCAGCGTCATCGGCTCACCACCTCGGGCCGTCGATCACGATGCCGGGCAGCAGCCCGGCCATGCGCAGGATCGAGGCCGCGTCCGGCGCGTGCCGGGGCGCGGTCCCGGCCGCCGAGTCGGCCCGCTGCAGCTTCACCGACCCGATCTCGACCCGGTTGAACGCGCTCGCGGTGCCGTACTCGTCGCCGACCGCGAGTGTCCACGCGGCCTGCGCGCACGTGGCCCGCCGCAGCGCGTCAGCGATCTTCGGGTCGGTCGGCCGCTCGTCGGCGTCGACCGCGTAGACCGCGCCCATCAGCAGCTCGTCGATCCGCTCGGAGGCGCGCTCCAGCCGCCGGTCGACGTCGGCCGGCGCGCTGGTGCCGGTGTAGGCGGCGTAGTCCGCCGCGGTCGCGTACTGCATCACCTACACCGGCAGCTCGTACACCGCGACCGACAGGCCGGTGATCGCGGAGTAGTCGAGGAACACCTTGCCGTCCGGGCGCCGGTAGACGGCCGGGAACGGCGGCAGGAGCACGTCCCCCGTGGTGGCGGGGACGATGTACTCGCGGTCCTCGACGTCCTGGCCGTCGACGGTGGCCGGGATCTGCACCGTCACCGTCTTGGCCGTCGAGTCGGTGTTCTTGAGGCGGACCATGCGGCGGCCGTTGTCGATGTAGGCGTGGCCGTCCGCGTTGGCCGGGGTGAGCGCCGCGCCGAGGTTCACCCCGGCCCGGGTCATCGCCACGGCGGTCAGGTCAGTTCGGGCCATCGTCGTCCTCCTGGTCGTCGCGGCCGAACTCCTCCATCAGCGCCGTCTTGCTCAGCGCTCGGGCGTCGGCCTCGGACATGCCCCGGTGGACCGCGTAGGCGACCCACGCGGCTTTCGGGTCGGCCTGGACCGGCCGGGCCGGAGCCCGCGGGGGCTCCGGCGTCGGCACCGGCTCCGGTTCCACCTCGGGGGCGGAGATGAGCAGCCAGACGGGCGAGTGGTCCAGCCGCACGGAGCGGGTGGGCCACTCGGCCGTCTGGCCGGTGCGGGTGTTGCGGTAGACGTACGGCTCCGCCATCAGGTGTTGGCGTCCTGCTCGACGTCGATCTGCACGATCAGGTCCGTGGGCGAGCCCGCGACGGAGACGACCACGGCCGTCAGGGTGTCCCCGGCGGCGAGCTTCAGCACCGGGGCGGCCGCGAGCGCCCCGGACGCCCACCGCGCGGCGGTGGCCACCGACAGGTCGGTGGGCAGCAGGTTGCTGGTCACCGGGTTGCCGGTCTGCGGGTCGATGCTGATCTTCTGCGCGTTGACAGCCGCGCCGGTCCCGCCGACGCGGTAGGCGCGCACCGCGCGGACCTTGCACGGCACCGGCGCCCGCCACAGGACGTGCGTCCCGGCGGCCGGTGTCTTGAGCGCGATCGTCTTCTCGGTGAGGCGTGCCTTCACGGCCATCGCGTACCTCCTTGAAATGAGAAAAGCCCGCCATTTAGCGGGCCGGAAGAATTGACGCGAGAAAGGCCGTTAATTACGGCTCGGGGTCACCGACGTCCTTGCCCTTGATGAGCACCGCGCGGTCCGGGTCGATGGTCTTCGTGCCGTAAAGGCAGTCGATGGAAACGACGTCCTGCTTGAGGTCGATGTCGTAATCCATGACCACGCGCAGACCGAAGCCCTTGTAATTCGCGACAGCGGCGTTGGCCGCACCCTGCGGAAGGACAAGAGGCCGCGTAACAAGCGCGAAAGCAGTCCTATGAAAAGCCACGCCGACTTCGGTCGTGGAATTCCCGGTAACGCTTCCGTCCGGAACCGTGATGTTCTGGGTCTGATACGGATCGAAACCGAAAACCCTTCTTCCCAGAGAAGCCTCCCGGAGACCGTCCGTGTCACCTCGGGCGTCGGCGCGGTGGAAAAGCTCGTCGCTCAGCCACTTCGCCTCGATCTCGGGGCCGACGACCAGATGGCGGTCCGCCGCAGGGACATTCCGCTGGTTCAACACCCTACGGGCGTCGATCGCGGAACGCGGATTGTCGTACGCGAAAACATTCGCACCCAGCGGGTTCGCGGCCCACTGACCGGGGCGGCCGACCTCCTGCGTAATGTCGTCCCGCAGGGAGAGAATGTCCCGGTCGATCTTCTGCGCGATGGCCTCCATCGCCGGGTTCAGAAGCTGCACGCCGAAATCCTCAATCCGCAGCGTCAGGTCCTCCGCCGTAACGGCGAAGCTGACGTCCGCGAAATGGTTCAGCGTGACCGGAATGCCGGTCTCCTGCGCGTTCTGAATCTCGATGCCGTTCGCGCGGGAGAATTCCTTCGCCTCGAAAACGGCGGGCTTACGCACGTTGACGGTGTCGCCGATCTTCGCGGCGAAATCCTCGTCGTAATCCCTGTGCACGAGCTGCGCCATAACGCAGGTCTCGTACAGCGTCGCCAGCGCAGCGCGGGCGATCACATTCGGCGTGAGAAACGTATTGGCCACGTTCTACTCCATGAACTAGGAGGTGGTGGGCGGCTTGCGCCGGGCACGGCGGAAGTCGTCCGTGGTCATCTGCTCGGGGTCGGACGAGCGGCCGGGGCCACCGGTGAACTCGCCACCCGAGCGCGCCGGCGGCCCGGAGACGGCCGCGGCCTTGAACTTGGGGTTGTCCTCGACGGCCTTGGTGATCGTCTCGGTCAGCGTGGTCATGAAGCCCTCGCCGTCCGGGTCGAGGTCACGGACCTGCTTGAGGAAGGACCGGGAGTCCAGCAGCGCGTCCGGGTCCGCGCCGTGCTTGATCGACTGCCGGTGAACGGCCAGCTCGACCAGCGCACGACGGTGCCGGTCCCGCTCGGCGTCCCGTTCCTTGGCGGTCAGTTCCTTCTCCGTGGTGAGCTTGTTGATCACCTCGGACGGGTCGACCGGCTTCTCCTCGTCCGCGACGAGTCCGAGCGCCCGGCCGATCTGCTGCGCGACCTCTGCCTTGGCCTTCTCCGCCGCCTCCCGGGCGGCGTCCTCGGCCCGCTTGGCGGCCTCCTGCGCACCCACGCTGTCGGGACCGGCGGCGGTACGCCACTTCACGGCGTCCGCGCGGGCCCGGCGCAGCTCGTCCTGCGCCCACTTCGGGAGCTGGTCGATCTTCTTCGCGTCCGGGTTGACGCGCTCGGTCTCCTGCTCCTGCTGCACAGGGGCAGGCGGAGCCTCGACGGGCGGCTGCGCGCCGCTCTGCTCGGTCTGCTCGGTCTGCGACTTGTCGTCATCGGCCATGAAGGACACTCCTTCGGCTGGCTGGACCCCGGCCCGCGGGTGTCGAACAGCCAGGTAGTCGGTTCTGACCGGTCCCCGGCCCGCGAGGACGAACGGTCAGTTGGATCGACCGCGTGCCGCCGGCCAGCGGCTGCGCACACGGATGGCGGACGCGGCAGGCGCGTCCGCCAAGAACACGGGGAACGGAGGGCTACGGGGTGCGGTGGCGCCGCCAGGACCGCACCCACAGCAGCGCGAGCGCACGGTTCCGGTCGTCGCGGCCCGGGTCGTACGGGCACGCGGTGACCGGCAGGCCCCGGCGGGCCGCGAGACGCCCGAAGGTGATCGCGGCCCGCCGGTCGAGAGCGGACAGGCTCATACGCCGAACTCCCTTCCGGCGCTGCCCTCACGGATCCGGCGGGCGGCCCGCCGGTCGGAGTCGCGCTCCAGCATCTGGGCTTTGAACTCCGTCAGCGTCATGCGCGGGTGATCACCCCACCAGCGCAGCAGCTCCTCCGAGGCGTACCTGCGGGCCCGGTCCGCCCGGCCCGAGAACAAGGTCCGCGGGTCGATGTCGGCGGCCTGCCCGGCCTTGTTCAGCAGCACGCCCCGGGTGGCGTTCTCCGCTTCCACCACCTGCATATCGAGCCATTCGGCGTACAGGCGGCGGACCATCGCATCCAGGGTCTCGCCGGTCTCCCGCTCCTGCCGCAGGAGACTCAGCTCCTCCTGGCGGCGCAGCTCGCCCGCATCCAGGCCGTGGACCTCGGCGTAGGCGTCCAGGTACGGCATCCCGTCTGCGACCAGCTCGGTGATGCGCCGGTCTTCGGGCGTTTCGTCTTCCTCCCACGACCACGCCCAGCCGGGATCGGCATCCTCCCGGGCTTCACGCTGCTCCAGCTCGTCCAGGTAGGTCAGGAACCGCTCCTGCATGTCCGGGTCGTCGGTGTACCACTGCATGAACGCCAGCAGGTCCTCCTCCGGCAGGCCCCGCAGCGTGACCGGCCAGTGCTCCGGCACGCCGGGCGGTCTCGAGCTGGTGGACGGCTCGGCGGGCTCCACCTTCGGCTGCTCCGGTCGCTCCGGTCGCTGCCGGGGCGCGGGGGGCTGCTTCGGACGCGGGGGACGCGGCACGCCGATCTGCTCCCGGCCCGACCGGCGACGCAACCCGGTGGCCTTCGTCAGCTCCCGCAGCCGCGCCTGATACTCCTCGACCTTCACGTCGGCCTTGGCCCGAGCGTCGTCGTCCAGCGCGGCGGCTTCCCGCCGTTTCCAGTGCCGGACTTGCCGCTCCAGCCGCCGCTGCTCCTGGGTGTCTTCATACGTGCCGGAGGCCTCGACCGGCGGCGCCGGTCGCGTCACCCCGGGCAGGTAGGCGTTCAGGTTGTGACGGCAGTTCGGGTGCAGCAGCCCGGCGGCGCGGGCCTCGGCCACCGTCGCGGCGACCTTCACCTTCACCGTCTCGTCGTCGCGGGTCGCGTGCGGTTCGGTGCGGGTCCCGGCGGGGCCGCTGATCGACAGGACCTCGCCCTCCCACGGGTCGCACAGCGGGCAGCCGTGCGGGGTCCGCGACACGAGCACCAAGTCGATGTCGTTCTCGCTCATCGCGGCCAGGTGGCCGTCCACGGTCGCGCGGGTCATCGCGGTCCGCATCGCCATCTCCGTGTACGACGGCATGTCCCAGTGCCGTCCCGCCCGGTCCACGAACCCGGTGATGCCCCGGTCCGCGAACCGGTCCAGGGCCCGCTGCGTCGCTTCCCGGCGGGTGAGCGCGCCCGTCAGCGACAGGCCCACGGTGCGGGCGATGACCTGCCGGTAGATGTCCTCCACCGCGCGCAGCGCCCCCGCCTGCACCTGCGTGACGAGGTTGAGGGTCTGCCCGACGAGCACGTCCACGCCCTGGCCGGGCGAGATCAGCTTCTTGGAGCCGAGGCCGCGCAGGTCCTCCAGCGCCGCGTCGACGCCGCGCCGCCACGCGTCGGTCACACCGCTGCGCACGGCCTTGGCCGCGGCCCGCTCCAGCCGGCCGACGATCCGTTCCGCCTCCCGGCGCAGCTCACGGATCTCCGCGAACCGTGCCCCTTCGTACTCGGGTTCCCCGAGCCGCTCCTGCAGCCTGTCGGCGATCTTCGTGAACAGCTCCGCTTCGGCGTCGGCGTACAGCTGCGCGACGAGGCGGGCGTGCTCCAGCGCTTCCAGGACGCGGGCGGCATCCTCAGCGGATGCGGTGGCCATCAGTCCTCGTCAGCGGCCGGGACGACCGTCTCGGTGATCCGGTCCGGGTCGGGCACGTTCAGGCCCTTCTCGTCGCGGATCCGCGCGATCTCGGCCTTGACCTGCGGGTCGTCCCACTCGGGGTGGATCATGCGGACCTTCGTCTCCAGGGACGCGGCCCCGGCCCGCTCCAGCATCTCCACGGTGCGCGACAGCGATTCCGGGTCGGGCATGACGCCGTCCGGCCATTCGACCGTCGCGCGTTCGGACACGACCTTGGTGCCGAACACCGCGTGGTCGACGGCCAGCAGGCACTCCGACAGCCACGACAGCGCCGGGGTCCAGTAGCCGATCTTCCGGCCGCGCGTGGTGTAGGACTTGCGTTCCCGGGAGTGGATCTCCGTGGCGGTGACGGCCGCGCCTTCCCCGGCCTCACCGAACGACTGCACGCTGTACCCGGCGCCCCGGAGGATCTGCGCGAGCAGGTTCTTGGCGGTCTGCTGGTGCTCAGCGACGCGGATCTCGAACTGGCTCAGGGTGATCATGGGGTCGCCGCCGCCGGGCTTGGGCAGCATGCCGAGCCCGGAGTAAATCTCCCGGTCCGGGTCCCACGTCGAGCCGCGGCCGCGGCCGGTGTTGGCGAGGTACACCTCCGGGACGATGATCCTCGACTTGCCCAGCCGCAGGTCACGCATCCAGGAGGTGTAGGTCTCATCCAGGGCGTCCATCAGCGGCTCCACCCCGGCGTAGTCGGAGCGGCCGAGCTGGGAGCCACGCAGCGTCCGGTGCGGGCGCATGTTCGGGATGTAGTGGACGAGCAATCCCTTGTCGAAGCCGGAGTCGAAGCCGCCATCGGCGTCCACGATCTCCGCGAAGTGCGCCGTGGCCGGGTGGTCGACCAGCGGCACGGGCATGCCGAGCCGTTCGGCGTCACCCTGGTAGAGGCCGTGGAAGACGCGGCCCTGCTCGTGCCGCTCCAGGTGCCGCCACACGACCTTGTTGTCCTCGGCGACGATCCGCCAGAACGTCACCGCTTTCAACCGGCCGGAGTGGAACTCCGGGACGCCCGTGTCGGCCGGGAGGATGTCGATCACCGGGTAGTCGTGCATCGTGGTGTCCCAGCCGACCCGCAGGTACACGCCGCCGTAGGCGGCGCCCAGCTCCGCGGCCTCCAGCAGGATGCCGTTGACGCCGCCCTCGGCGAGGACCTTCTCCAGCCGGGCCTGGCCCTTCTTGCCGGACACGCGCAGCGTCGGCGGCTCGGAGAACAGCAGGTCCGCGCTGGTGGCGGCGATGTCCGCCGCGACCGGAACGTGGATCTTCGTGGAGCGGGACTGCCCGGCCGGGGTCGGTGCCCCCCAGAACCAGCGGGCGACCCGGCCGATCGTGCCGCCGGCGTACTGCAGCGGCCGGTCCCAGCCCTTCAGGTCCAGGCCCATGCCCGGGGTGACGCCGGAGCCGTACACCTGGCCGAGCACGTCCGGGTCACCGGAGTACCAGGCTCCCCACTGCCGGTACAGGCGCTGCTCAGCGCGCGTGTACGGAGGCGGCCACTCCTGATCGTGTTCGGGAAGCGCCATCACACCTCCCTCGGTGTCGTACGGTCGCGGGTCGTCATGAGCGCTCCGGCCAGTGCCAGGTGCCGGGTGTCTGGCCGGGTCCGACGTTGAACTCGGCGAAGCCGCCCCGCGCGTGGCCGGGCGAGAACACCCACAGATGCACGTGGAACTCGCTGTCGAGGCCGGGCAGCGCGCCGACCCGCACCCCCTCGGGGTCGAGCGTGTCGACGTCGGCGGTGACGATCGCGGCCCGCAGCGCGTGCAGGCCCTGCTTGCCCCGGTAGCGGACGATGCGGCCCGTGGTGGGTCGTTGCATGAGGGAACCTCTCCTGCTCAGGTGATGGGGACCAGACCGCCCGGCAGCACGGGACGCTCGACGGGGCCGGTCACGCGCACCCATGCCTGGTAGGTGCCGTCC
The DNA here is from genome assembly GCF_039534085.1 of Planomonospora alba. Classification (NCBI taxonomy): domain Bacteria; kingdom Bacillati; phylum Actinomycetota; class Actinomycetes; order Streptosporangiales; family Streptosporangiaceae; genus Planomonospora; species Planomonospora alba. Next base: position 53,918 of record NZ_BAAAUT010000031.1, on the reverse strand, counting down.
GTCAGCGGCGCGTCGGTGCCGGGGCCGATGAGGATCCGCGCTTCGGAGCCCCGGGGGCTGGTGATGTGCCACTGCGCGGGCTTCCACTGCGCTTCCGTGGGCTCCACGTTCGGCGTCGTGAACGCGATCTCCACGTCTTCAACTCCGGTCGCGCCGTCCACGAAGACGTACACGTACTCACGCGACAGCGACGAAATGGGCTCCACCCGGAGGCCCTCCTCCCTATGTGGTGGGTGACCCGGCGGACCAGGCCCGCCGTGTCCGGGTGATCCGCCAGATCCGGTAGACGCCAGCGACGCGCAACGGCCGGGTCTGGTAGGTGACCGCGCGGGCAGCGCCGGTCTCGGCGGCCTGGACGAGCTGGCCGACGACCGCGGGGCCGAGCCAGGTGGAGCCGGGGAGGTCGCGCTCGTTCGCGCGCTGAACGGCCCGGATCCGGAACCGGGTGACCGGCCGTGCCGTCCCGGCGTCGTCCGGTACGGCCAGCAGCACCGTCTTGAACCGCTGCACCGGCCAGACGTCGTCCACGTCGATCACGCGGGCGACCAGGCGGCTCTTGGCCGGCTGGACCGGGGTCGCCGTGGTGGTCTCCGCCGCCGTCCAGACCTTCAGGTCCCAGCGGATCTCGAAGACCGTGTCGTCTTCGACGGCTTGGCCGACCGGCCGCGCGTACACCCGCTGCAGGGGCCGGGCGAGCGCCGTGTCGGATGCGGCGGTGACCGGTCGGGTCTTGGTGCGGGCGACCGGCTGGGCGGTCTCGGTGCCGGTGGTGATGCTCAGCGGCGGCCGCATCGACGTCGCGGTGTCGGACTCGACGGCCCGGCCGACCGGCCGGACGATCTTCGGGAACAGCGCGCCGATCTTCGCGTTGCCGACCGCCGGGTTGTCGAGGTACCAGCGGCCCCCCGCGTCGTGCTGCAGGTGGAACTCGGCGCCGTTCGGTTTGCCGCCCGGCCACGTCGTGACCGGCGTGACGACGTAGTCGTTGGCCAGGTCGGAGTCCGGGTCGAAGTACATCCACATCTCGGCGGTGCCGGACCCGGCCCCGTCGATGGTGTACCGCAGCTCCAGCCGCATCCACGCGCCCAGCGGGACGAACTGCGTCGAGACCGCCACCTGCTCGTCGGCCAGGCCGCGAAACACCGCGAGGAACCCCTGCGGGGACAGCCACACCCCGGAGACGATGTCGCCTGCGCCGAGCAGCACGAACAGCCGTTGCGCTTCGGCGACGTCGCTGGTCAGCCGCATATACAGGCGGGCGGTGAACACGTTGCCCGTGACGGTGACGTTCGTCCAGTCCAGGTGGGTGTCAACGTCCTGCTGGGTGTTGACCACCGCCATGCGGTAGCCGTCGTTGAAGAAGGTGTCGGAGACCTGCGGGGAACCGGCGATGCTGGTGAACGCGTGGCCGCTGGCGCCGCCGGAGTTCACCTGCGTGACGACGGTGCCGTGGGCCGCGCCGTCGAAGGTGTTGGCCCGCAGGATGGGTCCCGCGGGTGTCTTCACGGGGGTGATCGGCCGGGCGGCGTCCGACTCCGCCACCTGCGCGGCGCTTCCCGCCTGGTCGTTGCTGGGCCGCAGGACCGCCGCGATGTGCGCCCAGCGGGGGGTGGAAGCGGTCGTGGTGAAGTTGATGGTGATCGTGGACGCGGTGGGCGTCGCCGCGGCCTTGCGGACCGCGATGCCCGACATTTGGCTTACGACGCGGAACGCCTCACCGACGTCGGTACTGGTGGGCGTCGCGGAGGCGCTCCACTCGGTGGCTGCGCCCACCACCCACGCGCCGTCCAGCATCGTCTGGACGGACTGGTTGACGACCCTGGTGGTGCTGGACGCCGGCCAGTACGACACGAACGGCGAGGAGGTGTCCACGCCGGTGACGACGAACACCTTCAACGCGCAGTCGTCGCCGTTGGTCATCAGGGTGACGGTCATCGACGCCTGAGCCTGTGTCAGCGCTGCCGCGTAGGCACCGGCCCGGCCCTGCAACACGGAGGTCTGCGAACCATTCCAGCCGCCCATGGTGGGTGCGGAGGCCGACAGGGTGAATGTCGTTGTCGCGTTCTCCGCGAAGCACAGCGCGACGAGTACCGCTCCGGCCGGAGCGGAGAACGCCGCCGTGGTGACCGACAGGCTGGCGGCGGACACCAGCGGAGGCGACGACAGGAACTGGATGGCCACGGTCCCCTCCTGCCGTATCGAAAGGCCGTGGTCAGGCGGCGCGGTAGAAGCCCGCGGCGTCGATCTGCGCCACGATGTTGGAGCCGTCCGGGGTGATGGTGAAGTCGTGGGCGGTCAGGGGGATGACCGCTGAGTCCGGTGAGGCGGCTCCGGGCCGGTAGCAGATGAGCAGCTTGGACCAGTTGGTGCCCGACTGCACGGCCGTCCACGTCTGGTCGGGGATGTCGAGGTCCATGCGGTCGTTGACGTCGTCGGGCGTGAGCGCGGCCAGGTCGGCGGCGGTCAGCACCTTGCGGGCGTAGCCGCTGTTGGTGACCTCGTCGGTGGAGCCGGAGAGCACGTCGGCGAGGGTGTCCTTGTCGCGCAGGACGGTGTCGGCTTCGAGGTTGGCGACGGCGAGCGCGACGATGAGCAGCGCGGAGTTGGCCGGGTCGGAGTTCTTGACGCGCCAGTACAGTTCGGCGGCGCGGCCCTTCGCAATGTTGAAAACGAAATCCATTTTTACTCCTCCAGGGGGGAGACGAGCCAGCGGGCAGGCGAAGCGGTCGTGGCCCACCGCCGCCCCTCAACAGCGGCAGGCCACGACCGGATCGGCGCTCGACGCGCGCACGGGGAAGGGCGCGCGGAGCAGCACCGCCCCGGCGCCAGGCCGGGGTGGGTCGGGAGGTCAGTACGACGGAACGGGCTCCAGCAGCGGCTGCCATACCGCCTGGGTGGTGTGGGCGATATACCTGCTGCTGTCCAAACTGTGGTCATCGACCTTGACGGGGACGTCGTCGCCCTTCTCAGCCTTGCGGTCGTCCCAGGAGTAAGAGCCGACCTCGCCGAGCCAGCCCGCGCAGGAGCGGTGGACCCTCAGGTGATCGGCGGCCATGAGGTTGGACAAGGTGCGGATGCCGTCCAGGACGGAGTTGTCGCCGAGCTGCGGCATCAAGCCATCGTGGTGGAGCTGGGTGACGAACGACGCCGCAGACGGGTCGACGATCAGGTACTCAGGGCGCACCCCGCGAGTGCCGGGCCCGTAGGCGTCGGGGATGTTGTCGAGCCAGTCGACCAGCCGCTTGGAGTATTCCGCGTCGGTGAGCTGGCGCCGCTCCGCCCGGGAGTCCCACCGGAACTCCGAGGCCAGGTACAGGCGGCGCTGCCCCTCGGCGTCGGGGACGGACACGCCGGCCAGCAGCGCGGCGAACGGGTTCACGGTGCCGTAGTCGACGCCGACGCCCAGCCAGCGCTCCATCAGCGGCAGCGAGTCGACCACGTGGCGGTCGGGGTCCCACATGTCGAAGATCGCGCCTTCGGCCATGCACCATTCGCCGAGGATGTAGCGGCGGTACCAGAGCCCGGAATACTCGGCCTTCAGGTTGCTGACGTAGACCGGGTCCAGCGCCGGGTTGTCATCGAGGACGAAGTGCCAGTACCGCAGGTCGAGCTCGCGATGCCGCAGCAGGAACCGCTTGCGCAGCCAGTGGTTGGGCGCGTCGGGGTTGGTCGTGCAGAAGATCTTCGCCCCGGGCACCGAGCAGCGGGCCAGGAGCTGGTCGAAGAACGTCTCTGGGATCAGCGTCGCCTCGTCCACGTACGCGCCCGCGCAGGTGAGGCCCCGCAGGCGGGACTCGGCGCGTACGTCGTTCGCGGAGATGATCTCCACGCGGCGGCCCAGGATGTTCGCGGTCGGGTTGCCCCGGGTGTGGAAGATCCGCTTCGCTACCGGGCCGGTCAGGCTGGGATCCATGAGCGGCTCGAACACGTTGCGGCTGATGGTGTCGCCGGTCTTGCCGACGATGACCAGGTGCCCGCCGCGGGGTGCGGATACGACGTACATCAGCCACCGCAGCAGGGACGCGATGGTCTTGCCGGATCGGACGCTGCCGGTCCAGATGTTGAGGCGGGCCGTGGACTCGGCGATGCTGCGCTCCTGGGCGGGCGAGAGCCGAACGATGCCCAGGCTCACGTGCGCGCCTCCCCGACCTCGATCGCGTCGACCTCGACCGCGGGCGTGCCCTGGGCGAGGGCGGCCGGGTGGCGGCTCTGCAGCTCGGAGAACAGGGTGCCGAGCAGGGAGACGAGGTCGCCGTCGCCGGAGCCGTTGCGGTTGATGAGGTCCAGGCCGAGCAGGCCGCAGCGGCGCTTGATGATGCGTTCGGCGGCTTCGACGGCCTTGACGTCGCCGTCGAGCGCGGCGGGCCAGACGGAGGCCATGAGCCGGTCGAGGCGGTCGATCTCCAGCTTCAGGAGCTCCTCGGCGGACTCCTGCTCTTCCTTCATCGACTTGGCCAGGGCGCGCTTGATGTCCTGGCAGACGGCGCTGCGGCTGGAGTAGCCGAGTTGTTTGGCGATGACTTCGTAGCTGACTCCCGCCAGCCGCATTTGGATGGCCTTTGCGCGACGTTCGGATACGGGGATGAGTTTCGCTGCTCCGATACCCATGAGGGACCCCCCAATTCAAGATCAACTAGCGTTACCCAAGATCGTTTAGATGCGCTACCCTGCACGTATGCAGCAAGTAAGAATGATCACCGTTAAACAACCATGGGCGTGGGCGATAATCCACGGCGACCCCGAAAAGTCCCACGGACGAAAGGACATCGAAAATCGGAGCTGGGACCCGAGATACACCGGGACCCTTCTCATTCACGCCGGAAAAAGCACCGACCAGCGCGGCTATGACAAACTCGCCGAACTCGGCATCCCCGCGCCGTACGACCTGGAGTTCGGCGTCATCCTCGGCTCGGTGGAGCTGGTCGACGTCGTGCGCGGCCACCCCTCGCCCTGGGCCAACCCCCACACCAGAAACTGGGTCCTGGCTGACCCGACGCCGGCCACGCGACTCCTCGAAGTCCGCGGCAACCAGGGGCTTCTCGCGCCGCCGCCGGACTGGCGGCGGGCCTTCACCGATGCCGATCCGGAGACGAAAACGATCTTCGATCTGCTCGCGTCACCGGTCCGGGCGCCGAGGCACGTATTCAAATGACACCGTCCCAAGACGGCGGGGATTCAACGTGTCGGCATGCATGTGCTTCCACGAACTCGTCGTGCCGAGCGTTTTATCCTGCCCAACCATCCGCCACCTCGGCGACCGGGAACGGTACGTGATAAGCGCCGGATGACTCAACACCGCACGGAGCCTATACCCCTGCTCATAAAGGTGCTGCCCGACCCACTCAGTGAGCTTCCCGCCGATGGAAAGACCCTGATAATCGGGCAGCACCACCGTGCGGTGTGCCATTTTAATCGTCTTCGTTTTCGGGTGCGGGAAATGCCGGTACGACGTGAACGCCACCAGCTCACCGTTGATGAACCCGCCGAAGCATTTCGCGGCCCGGTGCAGGCTGCCCGTCAGATAGTGATGACGTGCAAACAAGGGCCAGACAGCGCGGTCCACCGGCCGGACCTCAAGCTGGAGCTGGGGCCGGGGTTGAACCTGCCTCCAGCGGAACTCGGAGGCGGCCACGTCCAGCACCCAGTCCGGCTGCAGCCAGTCCAGCACGTCGTAGTGACAGGTCACCGCGACGAACTGCCGCCCGCGCCGCCGGACCGTCTTCGCCACCGCGTGCGAGGCGACCTTCGCGACCTGCCGGTCCACCACGGACGTGAACTCATCCACCACGACCAGGCCCTCGGCCTCGGCCAGCGCCCGCGCCATCGACGCGCGGAACGCCTCCCCGTTGCTCAGGGTCGCGTACGGCCGCAGCCACGCCGGCGGGCTGGACAGGCCGACCGCGCCGAGCAGCGCCACGATGTCCTTGATGGACATGCCCTTCGGGAAGTCGTCCACCAGCGCCCGGTCCGTCCACGCCTGCTCGGACACGACCCGGCCCGGCCACAGGTGCCGCGCCAGCGTCGACTTCCCGGCGCCGGACGGGCCGACGATCAGACCGACGTTCCACGGCCGCTCCTCGACCGGCACGTCGATCGCCCACGAGCTGGTGAGCTTCTGCTCGATCGGCACGTCGAACATGCCTTGCAACTGCAGGACCCGCGCGGATTGCCTCACCGGCGACGACAGTGTGATCTCAACGTGCACGCTCTCCCTTTCCGTTCACCTCGCCGCAATTAGATAGCAACCAAACCAGGGTGCATACAAGAAGTAGTTATAAAAGTCAACCATGGATTTGTAGTTCGACGAATACCGAGAGTGAATGGAACGCTCTTTCCCTTTTATCGCCTCGCACATATCCAGCGTTCATTACACAGAGGCCACGAATAATCACATGATGTAGTTGTTGCATATCTCAAGGAGGGGTTGCTTTTTCCCGCATGTCCGTGCTGAACTATCCGGGCAAAACCGCCCAACCTGTCGCAAGGAGCACTCCATCAGGAGTTGCTAAAATCCCCAAGACCGGAGGAACGCGTGCGCAAAAAGCCAATCCTTGTTGCATTAGGATTGACTCTGACAGTCCTGGCTTCTCTTCCCACATCAGCCAGCGCTTCGGACCCTATACGCGACCCGGCGAGAGCTGAGAGCCTGGAACCGCCACGCCCAGCGCCTGCAGCGAAGAGGAAGAACCGAATCGATACCTGCGATGAGCTGAAGCAAAAAATAGGAAAGCTCAAGGTCGACGCAGGAAAGAAACAAGCTGTATGCGTCGATCCTGCGCCACCATCCGAGATCAAGCTTCCTCAACCGAAAGCCGATGCGCGCTCTCGCTCCGAGGCTGGTGCTTTAGATATTCAGCCTCTCCCGGAGTGGTGCATAGATGCCGTAGATGTGTGGATGACGAATCGCACCGAGGCATGCATGGTCGAAGGCGCATACCTCCAGATCTTCGAAGTCCCTACCGGGCGCCTGATCGGAGGCATCAACTACAACGTATTCAACTTCGCTTACACGTCGCCCAGGCTTCTTACGTGGGCTCAGCAACAGCAGGTAAGCGTCTACGCAGCGTGGGGGCAATGGTCCGGAACCATGATCTCCGGGGTAGGGGACTGCAGCGGAGACTGCACGCTGGCCGGCGGAAGCTTCTCACCTCAACTGCTGAAGTTGAACCAAACGCCTGCCCCTGGCGGGGAGTTCTTCTTCGACTCCACCGCCACCACCAGAGGCTCCATCGGTTGGGCGGACACGGAGATAACTTCGACCTTCACTAACCCAACATGGGTCAATCCCGTAGAGGCCGCTTCCGCCACTCCTTGGTCTCGGGTGCGCTGTGACCATGCGTTCCCTGGTAACAGCGTGCCCGGGTGTGTCATTCCCGACTTCGACCCAACGATGACCTACAGCAAGAGCGGCCCTTATCCTGAACTCGCGGACCATATCGCTGACGCTCAGGCGAGTGGATTGCCTGGCGCCCCTGACAGCGACCCGTTGCACCGCCTCACCGATCCAGATCTCAGCCAGCAGAATCGCGACACAGCCTGCCCGCGCAGTCTGCCCCGCCCTCCAGGGAAGAGCTGTGATGAGTACCCGATGGCCTCTACGCACGAAGGCGCGCACACCGGTAACGGTGACTTCAGCAGGCGAATGATCGATGAAACACAGAACAGCAACGGAGGAAGCGATCTTAATACCTTCTATTACAACAACCGCGTAATAGAGAACGACGCATTCTACGTGTCGATCATCCCCTAACTAACTCGAAGGACCTACCCTAGTCCCATGAGCGTACCTGTCGCAGCAGCACAAGGTGACATGTGGATGAACTACCACACACTCCTTGTAGCCGAAGCCGGCACTTTACCGCAGACTCCCGTGGTATTTCCCAACGGTCTCGTTACCACTCAGCCCGGTATCGCGATAATCAAGACTGGTATCCACACCGGCAAGGTAGCTGTATCCGTAGAGGTATACGACGAGCCCCCTCGTGTCACAACAGAAGAGTGGGACGAGGTTGTGGAGATGCCGTTGGAAGCAGTTCTCGGCAGGATGCGCGTATGTGGCCTAGCGTCCGAAGCACCTGATTACTTCCCTGACCTCACCCCCGAAGGGCCTGGTCAGTATCGTATTCGCGTACATGCGCGAGGCCGTGACGCTGCGATTGACCTCGTTGCGGAGACGCCAGTCGAAGAATACCTGATCATGACCTGGCCGTCCTCCAAAGCTCCAGAGGCAATCTACAAGCAAAGTGATTCCTATGGGGATCAGCAGCGAGCAGCAAGCGAGGTGATCTAGGTATCCAAGCCGGCAATGGATGCGAGTCAAACAAGCTTGCATCCATTGCCGGTTTGGCGGCGTTCGAACATATTTTCAGAATCACTTATTAATGTCGCACAGCTCAATCAGCCCGAAGAACTCCGCGACGGTGAGCTTTGCCGTCTCCTCCGTCACCTCGATCGGCAGCACGGCAGGGATCACGTACCAGCGGTCCCGGGCGGGCAGCCGTACAACGGAAGAGGCGAGGGCGCTGGTCACGGTCCACCACCGTACCGGCCACCACGAGGACCCGATGTCACATCAGGGCCCGCACGTTCCAGCCCTCGTCGGTCAGCCGCTCCAGCAGCCCGGCCTGCTGCTCCTCGGTGTCGCAGGTGACGACGATGCCCCACACGGCCGCGCGTTCCTCGGTGGGCGCGTCCCCCGGCTCGGGCAGCTCCTCCTCCCGCTCCACGCCGCCGTCGTCGCCGGTGTCGAAGCCCGGCGGGAGGTCCGCCGCCAGCGCCGCCTCCAGATCCGCCAGGTCTTCGGCGCTGTAGCCGGTGGAGTCCAGCAGCCGCGCGTCGCTCTCCGCGATGCTGGCCAGCATCTCCGCGAGCACGTCGTCTTCCCAGCCGCCCCGCTCGGAGGTGCGGTTGTTCGCGATCAGGTACGCCTCGGCGTCCGCGTCGGAGCGCGACGCCCAGCCCCGCACGATCGGCGCCATCCACGTGCCGTCATCGGTGAGCTTGACGCCCTCAGGTGGGGACGCGCCCTCGGCAGCCATCTCCTCCAGCACCTGCAGGCGGCCGTGGCCGACGACGAGCCGGCCCGTGCGTTCGTCCAGCTCGCCCGCGATGACGCACCCGAACTCCTCGATGGAGCGGCGGATCCCGACAAGGTCGTGGGCCTTGGCGTTGCGGACGGCCCGGGGGATGTCGGGCAGAGGGATGTGCTCGACGTAGCGGTTGGGCACGGCTTCTCCTGGGATTCTCGAATCAAGTCGTTCTCTACCTAGGGGCTTGGTAGAGTTAGAGCATGGGCAAGCAGCCTCCGCCCCGGATGACGCTGCCGACGCAGCTCGTCCTCCGCGCGTTCCTCGAAGACCCCGCCCGTGAGATGTACGGCCTGGAGATCTGTCAGGCCGCTGGCTTGGCTTCTGGGACCATCCACCCGATCCTCGCCCGCTTCGAGGGAATCGGCTGGCTCGAATCCCGCTGGGAGGAAAACGACCCACACGAGCAGGGCCGTCCGCGCCGCCGGTACTACCGGCTCACTCCGGACGGAGCTGAGAATGCACGAGCCGCCCTCGCCCGATCCCGCAGCAAGGTCGCCGACCTATTTGGTGTCCGCGCGAAGCCGGCTCGGGGGACAGCATGAGCGACGTGACGGATACAGCAGAGCAGCTAGCTGTCCTTGACTCCGTCCTGGCCGAGGCCCGCGACCTCGCCCACCTCTTCACCGACACCCTCGCCCGTATCCGCGCCCGCGACCTCGACCTCAGCCGCGACTTCCTCTTTCTCGCCTACGTCCTAGACGATTCTTCTGCCCTTAAGCTCGCCCGCATTCTCGACCACGCCCGCGATCCCGATCTTGCCCGCGCTTTCGTCCGCGACCCCAACATCGGCCTCGACCGCTTCCTCGCTTTCGCCCGCGACCCCAACTCCTACAGCCGATACCCCGAACTTTTCTTCGTCATCGACCGCACCGACGACCGCGAATCCGTCTCCTTCCGCGACCGTGCCTTCGCCCGCCACCGCGACCACGTCCGCGACCCCAGCTTCGCCCGCGATCTTGACTGCGTCCACGGCCTCGCCCTCGACCTCGCCCGCGTCCTCATCCGCGCCTACGACCCCATCACCAACCGCGATGCCGAGGGTCTCATCAACTCTCTCAATGAGGCTGCCACGAGGCTTGCGGCGTTCGAGAAGGAGGTTCGGCACGCGAGGAGGAAGCTACAGGCCACCACACCCGAAAGGGGTCACCCGTCCGGACCGACCGTGCCTCGCTTCGCTAAACGCTTGATCGACCTTGAACTCCAGCTCGTGCCACTCGAACACCGCGCTCGTTACCAGGAGGAGTTTCATTCCGAGCAATGGGATCTCGCCGACGCGGGGGCCACCAAGTCGATGCAGGTCCTCTACGCGGTGCAGCAGTTCCGCCGGGTATGGCAACTACGTCGTGAGCTACAGGACCCGGGCCGACGCTCGGCGGAGCGACTGCGCCAGGCAGCGTGTTGGGTGCTGGAGTCCCAGACTAGGACGTGGGCGCTGATCGGCATCATCACGGTTCTGAGCCTGCTCGACGTGGTGGTGCGGCAAGGCCCAGGGTCTGCGCTGTTCTCGCTCCCCGCTCTCGCCGCGTTCCACTGGAGCGTGGAGTGGACGCGAAAGCGCCTTGGGGTGACGGTCAAGGGGCGTGAACCGTCCAAGGACGAGTAGTGGTTCATGCCCTCCGCCCTTGGACGTTCAGGTGCTCGGCGAGTACATCCGTGACGGCGTGCTGCTCGGCGCGGGTCAGCCATCCGTCGCGGCGCAGCGCCCACCACAGCCAGAAGTCCTCGACGTAGGCGGCGCGGTCCCGGTACGCCGCGGGGTGCGGGCTGATCCGCCGGGCCGCGAGCGCATCGAGCGAGTAGGGGCCGGCGGGCATCACGGTCCTGCCTGCTCCCCCGCGTTCTGCGGCCGGTAGCGGTGCCGGGCGCGCATCGTCTCGATCTGCGCGGCGATCCGCGTGAGCGCTTCGGCCGCCCAGGTGTCGTCGGTGACGGCCTGGTCTCCGACCTCGACGGCGGCGGACACGATGCCGTTGCTGGAACCCGCGTCGTCGGGGCGGACGGGGATGGGCCGGTCGGAGCGCCACGCCACCGACCAGGAGTAGCGGGCCTTCCCCCGGGGACGGCCGTACCGCTGGCGGCGCAGGACGAGCTGCAGCTGGTAGGTGCCGTCCGTCAGGTCGACCGTCTCCAGGTCCGGCCCGGCCTCGTCGCGGTAGTCGTAGCGTTTCGGCCCGCCGAGCAGGGAGTCGAGCGGGTTCACGCCGACCGACCCGGAGCGCCAGGCCGGCGTCTCACTCGACCAGTAGTCGCGGTCCGCCCACACCTGCCAGGACAGGCGGCCTCCGTACAGGTCGAGCCCGATGGTCTTCGTGGTGGTGCCCGGGTTGAGGCGGCGGGCGAGGCCTCGCCCGAACCCGGCCAGGGTCACGTACAGGGCGCCGATCGGGTTGATGGTCACGGCGGCGCCGAAGGTGTGCTCGTCGCCTTCGCAGCCGACCTCGATGCCGAAGGAGATGCGGCCGTAGGTGCGGCCGAGCACGACCTCGCCGGACACCTCCCCTACCGGCCGGCGCGGCCATGCCCCGGGCGGGTGCGGTCCGCCGAGCTCCGCGAGCCGGGCGTGCCGGTCCTTCGGGAGGGGATCCACGATGACGAACGGCCCGTCGTACGGCTGGCGGATCGCCCAGACGGTGGGGTCGAGGTCGCCCTGCGGGGACGGGCGGGTCCCGCACCGGGAGCAGACGACCCAGCGGGCCGACCACCGGGGCGTGTCGACACCGTCGACGGTCGGCCGATGCCCGAGGACGCGGCAGGCCAGCAGCAGACGCGGGACGGTCAGCCACCAGGAGCGGTCGACCAGCCGGCCCCTCGGCGCGGGCGGCGCGTCGGGGTCGGCGAGGTTGTCGTGGGTGTGCCAGCGCATTTACGCCTCGGTCCCGGCCTCGTCCTGCTCCTGGGGCTCGTCGGTGGTCGCGACGAGCAGGTCGTCGAGGGTGCAGTCGAGGACCTGGGCGATGGCCGCGGCGGTGTTGAGGCTCGGAACGGAGCGGCCGGTCTCGTAGGAGCGGATCGCGGAGGAGGTGAGGCCGGATACGAACGCGAGCAGTTCCAGGCGGGCGCCGGCCGCGGTGCGCAGTTCGTGAAGGCGGGCGCCGGAGAAGACGCGGGCCGGGACGAAAGCAGGGAGGGCGAGCGGGGATGAGGTGGTCGTCATGTCGGTTCCTTCATGGAGGGGTACGGCCCGCGCCCGGGTCGGGTGCGGGGGTGGTGTTCGGCAGGTCCCGAGGCCACGGGGGTCGTCCCGGGCCTGCCGACGTTGAAGGGGGCGAACGGCTCAGGTGCGGCAGGTCGGCGCCGATGTGCGGGGGTGGCCACGCGGGTCCGTTCACAGCGTCGCGTGGCCTTCAAGGGGTACGGTGCCCGCTCGGATCGCGCGACGGGCGGGCACCGGCACTGCTCAATGGGAGTGTCTGCGCGGGGTGCGGGGTCTGGGACGGTCTGTGCGGGTAAGGGACCGTCAGGGGTTGATGGTCGCGCGTCGGATCACGGGACCGTACGGGAGCGCTCAGGACGTCGGGGAGCGTATGGGAGCAGGACCAGGTGAGAGGGTTCTGACAAGTGAGCGTCAGGGTCAACGGTAGGTAACCGTAAGGTCAACTACCGGGAATACCTATTCCCACAAGTTACCAACAGGTAGAGCGATGCTCACCAGTAAACATGAGACCAACTCACAAAACCCCCACGCTCAACGCCCAACCAGCGGAGCCCCCCAGGCACACGAACGGCACCCTCCAAAAGGATCACGCACGCTCGTCAACGCCCGCAACACACTCCCCCGACGAATTCACCCGAACACCCAACCGCGGCCCCGGCCGCCCCCGAGCAGCACGCCGCTCCCGCTCCACCCTGAGCACCGCGGCCAACTCCACCCGCCGCGACGCACCCCGACCCACCACCACGAGACGCCCCTCCCGAACCCACCGCTCCACCGTCCGCACCGACACCCCAGCACGCCCCGCCGCCACCCCAAGATCCACCCAACCCATCCCCACATCATGAAGCAAAACCCAAAAACCACCGCCGAGTCCGGCGCGGCCGGCGCTGGCCGGCGGGGGGGTACCCCCCGTGCCGACACGCGAAAACGCCCCGCCTGCCGTGGCAAGCGGGGCGCGTCGGCGCGGTCTAGTTGACGGTGACGCGCTGGGCGTTGGCGACAGTCATGGATGCGTTGAGCGCCTTCAGCGTGGTTGCGATGGCTTCCACGCTGATCATGTCGGCGTGTCCGCATCCCGTGAGCCTCAGCAGTAGGTCAACCTGTGCGATAGCGGCGCGGGCCGTGATCTTCCGCATGCCGTCCGGCATGCTCTCCACGAGCGTCGTAGCGCGGGCGTGGCCGTCCACATTCAGTGAGAGCGACACCGTGCCGTCTTCGATCATGCCCACGATGACACCGTGGCCGATGCCCACAGCAGCCATGATGTCTGTGAACGCGGTAGAGATCACGGCGCTGATCATCTCGTCAACGGGGCGGGCGGGCTGGCGGTCCTGGCTGGCCATCTTCTTCGTTCCTCTCGGTTCGGGTGGGGTGCCCGTTACCGGATGCGTCTCCGCATTCGGTAATGGGCGGGTGGGCTATCGGATGTAGGGGCGGGCGCGGTCGAACGGCAGCACCGTTGTGGCGGGGTCTCCCGCCGGGCGGCTGAGGGTCAGTTCCCGGAGTTGGCACACGCTGTAGGCGTGGCTTCCGATCATGCGGGGGCCGTCGTCGCTGCGCAGCATGCTGGCGGCCGTGGCGAGCATCTGTAGCGCCATGGCGACGTAGGCGCGGGCGGCGGGGTCGGCCAGACCTTCCCCGAGTCCGGCAACGACCTCGTAGCTCACGCGGTCGAAGCGGATGGCGGCGCGGGTGCGGCCGACGGCCACCGTCACGGGCAGGTTGAGTTGATGGTCCGCGAGGATCGCCATCACGTGATCGGCGATGTGACGGGCGTGGGCGGCTGCGGTCTCGGCGGTGTGCCGGTGGGAGCGGTTGAACATGGGGTGTCTCCGTTTCGGGTGGGAGGGGTGCCCCCCGCCGGGTGGCGGGGGGCGGGGGTGTTACTTGGTGGTGCGGCCGGTCGCCTTGGGCGCGGCGGGGGTCTCCGCCTTGGCGGCCTTCAGCGCCTCCAACTCCGCCTTGAGACGGGCGTTCTCCTCCTCCACGGCCTTGGCCTTGGCGGTGGCGATCTCCGCTGCGATCTTCTCCGCAGCGGCGCGAATCTGGCCGGGCTTCATCTCCCCGGCGTAAGCGTGGCCCGCCTCGACCCCCAGCAGGGTGAGGCCGCGCTTGCTCCGGAGGATCCACCGGCCGCCCTTGGCGTCGGTGTAGACGTACTCCGCCGGGTCCGCGTCGGTCGCCGGGATCAGGGCGTCAACGGGCATCACGGACCCGTCAAGCGTGCCCTCCGCCGCGTAGGTGGCCAGGACGGACAGGTTCAGCGGGACGTACCGGCCGAACCGGGCAAGCTTGCCCTCCAGGGCGTCAGCGGCCATGGTGACCAGCTCCGCCGGGGCGAAGTTGGTGAGGGCAGCGGGGGTGGCGGCGGCCGGGGTGGTGCTGGTCATGATCAGTGCCTTTCGTTGGGTTGGGTGCCCCCGCCGGGGTGGCGGGGGCAGAGGGGTTAGAGGGACAGGGTTTCCGTGACGGTCTGGCCGTCACGGGCGGGGAAGGGGGCGGGTGCCCCCGTGCCCTTCCGGCGGGCCTTACGGGCCTTCAAGGTCCGGTCCAGCACGACGGCGAACAGACCGGCGGCGACGACGACCGCCGCGATGGCGGCTCCGAGGATCAGCCGGAGCGTGACCGGCAGCCCTTCGGAGTCGCCCGCCGGGGCGGTCTTGAGTGCGACCGCTGCCCTGGCTGGGAGTCCTGCCCCCGGCGTGTGCGTGGGGGTGGGGGTGCCCGTGGGGGGCGGGAAGGACACCGGCTGTTCAGAATGCGGGGATGCATTCGTTAGGCCGGGATCCGGTCGCGCGGTCCCGTTCGCCACCGGCTGGGCCGTGGGGGTCGGGACCGGCGCGGGGGCCGCCGCCGGGGTGGCCGTAGGCGTCGCCGTGACCGTGACCGTAGGCGTGACCACCGGCGCGGGTGGCGGGGTGGTTGCCTGCGGCGCGGCGGGGGGTGCCTGCGGTGCCTGCGCGGGCGGGGGGGCCTGCGCAGGCGGGGCGGGCATGGTCGTGGTCTCCGTGACCGTCACCTTTACGGCGGGCAGGGTTTCGGTGACCGTGACCGTGACCGTGACCACGGGGTCAGGGGACGGCTGTCCCGTGGCCGTGGCCGTGTTGTCCGGCGATGGGTCGGGCGCGGGGGTGATGTCTGCCCCCGCGCGGGGGCTGAGTGCGGCCGTGAGGGTGAGCGCTGCGAGCGACGCAAGCAACAAACCCACCCCCTGACCGATCCGTGAAACTGTCATGGGTCAACCATACATCGATCCGTCGTGTATGCAAGACGGAATTCGATCTCTGTTTGTCGGATCCTCGCATGTGAGCGGGCACGCGCGCACAGGCGGAAATGCGCGCGTACGCGCGACGGGCGGAGGTCGCGCACCCGAGTTTAGTTGCATGTGTAAACAATCAGAGGGGGCCGGCCACGGGGTTATATGCATGTGCAAGCAATTTTCACAGGGCACCCCCGTTGTGGGTTAGCACTGATAATCGTTTTCACTGTTGATTGAAGCTCTGTAGCGCTCTGTGAGGGTCGCAGGGGTGGTGGGGTCATCGATGTACGGGGACCCCCCTGTTCGCGTCTCAGCGTTGATCTCAGCGCGTTCTACACCTACGCGGGGGGTGCGTAATGCGCGCAGTGTGCGGGGGATGCGTAGGGGGTCAGTGACGAGAGGGCCGGTCAGTGCCCGCCGGTGAGGGCGGCGTAGGCGCGGGTGACGGCTTTGAATTCCTCGGCGGCGGCCGGGTCGGGGTTGAGGTCGGGGTGGAGCTCGCGGGCCAGGCGCCGGTAGGCGCTGCGGATCTGTTCGCGGGTCGCGGTGGCGGGGACGCCGAGGACGTCGTGCGGTGCGCGGGCGCGGGGCCGGCGTGGCGGTGGGGTGGTTCGGGTGCCGGTGCAGGTGGCGGCGTGGGCCATCATGCGGGCTTCGCCTGCGGCCAGGGGCCGGGCGGTGGTGATGGTGCGGGAGCGGAGGCGTCCATGGACGTCGCAGTGGACGGCTCGGGTGGCTTTGTGCGTGTGGGGGTGGCTGTCGGGGATGGGGTCGGCGTCGACGGCTTGTTTCTTGCCTGCTTCGGTGATGGTCCAGCGGATGGCCGCTCCGCAGCCGGGGCGCCCGCATCGGGTGAGGGTGGCCTTGCTGAAGTACACCGGTCCTCCTTGCCGGGGGTGGGGCTGGCGAACGCGGTTGTGCATTCGCCAGCCGGGAGGTTACGCGTCGGGTCGGGCTTTGCGGTCGCCTGCGCAGGAGGTGCAGGTGGTCGCGGCCTGGTAGGGGTGGCGGGGGCAGCGGTCGCCGCTTGCGGCTGCTGCGGGTGCGGGGGTGGGCAGGAATCGGGCGGGGTTGTCTTCGAGGACGCGCCGGATGTACCGGGCCCGGTACTTCACGTTGCGGCCCCGGGTGAGGATGTCGCGGACGACGCGGTCGGCGTGGTCGGCCGTGATCGGGGTGCGGGTGTGCGGCGTGAGCAGCCGCGTGACGAGACCGGCCAGGTCGTCGTCTCCTTGCTGGTCCCGGTCATCGTCCTGTCCTCGGCGCGGCCCGTACGGCGAGGTAGGTGAGTGAGATGAGGACTTGATTGGGGTTGGGTCGGGTCGGGACGGGACGGGGTTACGAACATCAGGCGAACGTTCCGCGAACGTTCCCGAAGTGTTCGGGCGAACATTAATTCCCGTCTCCCCCTCCGGGTCGGGCGTTCCCGCAGGTAGAAGCTCCCTGTTCCTGCGTCGGGCCCGCAGCTCACGCATCCGTTTCTGCGCAGCTTCCCGTTCCGCTAGCACGTCCTTAGCGAGCGGGTTGTATTCACCGAAGTCATGGAAAACGAACCCTTTATCGACGCGTAGCCACAACTTCCGCTCCACCAACTCGTCCGACAGACGCTTCCACTTCCGCTTCGCGAACTCCCGGACGATCTCCTCCGGCACGAACCCGTCCGTCAGGTAGAACGACGCCCACGACCCCGCCCGGGTCCACAACCCGAGCGCGTCCAGGCTCAGCATCACCACCTTCGGGTGGCCATGCAGCCCGTCATCAACCCTGAACCACACCACGCCGCTTCTCCTTCACGCATCACCACACCAGGGATGGCCACCGAGGGAAGCAGCACGCCGCCACCGTAGGCCGCCCTCCTCGGTCCCGTCACCTCGGCAGCCGCCGGACCCTACCGGTCCGTCCGGCCGCCGGCCGTACGAGGATCCGCACGTTCCCCCACGGATCACCGCCCGGCCGGTCGACGTCCGCCAGGACCTCCAGACGGCAGCGGTGTCCACCGCCCGGCGCGACCTCGCACACCGGGCAGCGCACCCAGCCGTCCGCGACCTCCCGCACGTGGAACATGCACAGCGGTGTCTGCTCCATATGTCCGTGG
Organism: Planomonospora alba; assembly: GCF_039534085.1. Taxonomy (NCBI): domain Bacteria; kingdom Bacillati; phylum Actinomycetota; class Actinomycetes; order Streptosporangiales; family Streptosporangiaceae; genus Planomonospora; species Planomonospora alba. The sequence goes on along the minus strand of NZ_BAAAUT010000031.1, from coordinate 36,321 downwards.
GTGCAGCTGAGCAGCGCCTCCAGCACCGCGTCCCGCTCGCACGGCTGCATCCCGCCGCCGGTCACGTCCGCAACCGCGCAGCCGAGAACACCGTCGACCAGCTCACCGTCACCGATCATGCTGCGTTTCCTTCGGGCGGAGAGGGAGTTGTCCGGCGGCGAGCGCCACGCTCGGACGGGGTTTCTCCGGCGAGGACTTCACCGGAGCGGTCTTCACCGTGAGCGGCGCACCTGTCGGCCCAGGCGCGGCACGCGGCGAGCACGGGGCAGTTCCTGCAGAGCGCTTTCGCGCGCCGCGGGTCGCTCATCTCGTGGGCGCGGCCGGCGCACGCGGCGTCGTCGCGCCAGGGCTGCCACAGTTCGCGCTTCCATTCCGGGAAGTACGTCAGCAGCGGGTTCATGCTGGCCTGCCTTCTGGAGACGGTGAGCGCGCAGGGCCGCGTAGACGGCCTGCAGGTGCGTGACGGCGGCCTGCCGGGTCAGGCCGCCGCTGGTGGCGGGACCGGGCCTTGTCGAGGTAGTCGCGGGTGACGCCGAGCCGTTCGGCGGCCTGCTCGACCGTCAGGCCCTGGGTAGTCATCAGCCAGTCGGAGTCCTCGGACAGGGCCTGGTCGCGGGAGACGCGCGCCCCGAGGTCCGGGCGGGCGTTCGGGTCGTCGATCGTGTCGTCGTCCCACGCCATGCCGGTGACGTAGCCGCAGCGGACGGCGAGGGCTTTCGTCCTGTTCACCGATCGCACGTCGGCTGCCGTGCGGGCCGGGGCTGGCACGTCCCACAGCTCGTCGTAGACGTCGCGGACCGCGCGGGCGATCCGCGCTATGACGGTGCGGCGCTGGATCATCCGGCTCAGCGCTTCTCTGCTGCTGCCGATCTGGGCTGCGATCCGTGGCATCGACCAGCCTTGCCGCATCAGGGCCTGGACCCGGCGGCGGGTGCCGGTCGCGTCGACTGGCACCCGCCCGGGGAGCCGGTCGAGGGTCGGCCAGAACCCGAGCAGCTTGTCCGCCGTCGACTTCAACACGGTCTGCGCGGGCGGTTTCCCCCGGTACGGCTTGCCGATCACGATGTTCTGCAGGGTCGCGAAGCCCACGCCGGTCATCGAGGAGATCGCTGGGAGACCGAGCTGCGCTTCCTGCTGGAGCCGTAGCAGGTGCGCGCGGACCGGTTCGGCGTTGACCTTCGGCTGCGGGCTCCACTGGGCGTAGGCGATGAGCTGGTTGCGGTAGCGGCCGTAGACGGTCTTGGCGGGAACGACGGTGCGTGGATCACGCAGGTCCGCGGCGGTCCCGCCGTAGGTGATGGTCACCCGGCGCCTTCGGTTCCCCTGAGCGGCGGCCGATTCTTTACCAGTGCGGTGCCGCATTCGGTACCGGGTCGAGGGAAGGGGTGTCATTGCTGGTGGCTCCTGGATGTCGGTGGGGGCGGGTCGAGGTCGAACAGGGACGCCTGGTCGTCCGCCGGGGCGGCCCCGGGGGCGGGCGCGGGGTCCAGCTCGAGACGGTGCCTGCACCAGCAGTCGCACATCCACCGGCAGGTCAGCCACACCTTCACGGTAGATCCGCGCAGGTTACCGGCGCGAGGACCGTACACCTCGGTCTCGTGGGTGAGCAGCGGCCCCGGTTCGCGGATGAACACGCAGTCGCCGTGGTGCCCGGTCCGGCACGCGTGGGTCCGGCCGAGCTGGCACCCGCATTTACGGCCGGGCAGGTTCAGGGTGACCCACGGCAGCGTCAGGACATGCTCGCGGATCCACGCTGCGGCTTCGCTGGTCATCGGCGGCGGCATGGTGGTCCTCCTCGGTTCGGTGACGAGACGGGGCAGAGGAAACGGGCCGGGCCGGGGGTTCGGCCCCGGCCCGGCTGGTCGACGTCGCTCACGCGGCGTCCGGCCGCGCCCGGGTGGTCCGCTCGCGTTCCCGGATCTGCTGCTCGTAGCTCCAGATCGTGCGCAGGCTCACGCCGAGCCGGGCCGCGGCCTCGCCCTGCGTCGCGCACTCGCCGCGGATCTTCAGGTACCGCTGCAGCCGCATCTCCCGGGCGCGGCGCAGGCCTTCGGCGCGGGCCTGCTTGCCCTTGGCCGGGTCGTGGGGCGGCGGCCCGCTTCTGGGTTTGCCTGCGCGTAGCCACCGGCTGTAGCAGGACTCCGTCAGCTCGAACGCCCCCGACGACGGGCCGGGGATGCCGCAGCACCAGCAGACGATGGTCTCGCCTCGGACGGTCACCGCTCCCCCTCCTTCTGGCCGGCGGGCTGGGCGGGCGTGCCCGGGTCCATGAGCGCGAAGTAACCGGGCGCGATGAACGCGGCCGTGCCGAACACCAGCAGCACGAGCCCGGTGACCGGGTAGCGGGCGTAGGCGAACCAGGAGACGGCGCACACGAACACGGTCATCACGACGAACGCCAGCAGCCGGATCACCGCTGCACCTCCGCGACCCGCCAGACGCGGATCACGCACCCGGGCTCAGGCAGCGCGTCCGGGTCGTCGTCCCCGGCGTACAGCTTGCGCGGGTTCCGGTAGGCGATCACGCGGGCGTCGTCGGCCCACACGACCTTCGTCAGGGCGTCCTCGGTCGACCGGATCAGCTTCGACAGGTCCGGGTACGTCGTGTGATGCGCCCGCTTCACGCTCACGCCCCGCGGCAGGGAGAAGCAGACCTCCACGATCAGCGGCTCGTCCAGGACCGCCCAGCCGGGCTTCGTCGCGACGACGGCCTTGGCCGCAGCCTCTACCGCGGCCCGCCACGGCTTGACCTTGTCCGAGGACTCCTGCAGGGCCACCCGGCCGGTGAAGACCCGCTCAGGCCCGCGGCCCTTGTAGATGGGGCGGCCCTTCTTGCTGCCCTGCGGGGCGGGCACCCCGAACGCTCGGATCGTGATGACGGGTTCAGGCATCGTTTCGCTTCCAGTGCGGGGGCTCGATCACGAGCCCGTCGAGACGGGGGTTGAACGCCGGGTCGGCCAGCTTGTCCAGCGGGACCCGGCGCCGGTTCTGCGCCAGGTACAGCCACGTGTCGGCGACGACCATGGCCACGAGCAGCACGACGAGCGCGCCGACCACGGCAGGACCACGAGCGGGACGACCAGCCACAGCGGGAGCATCACCGGCTGCCTCCGAGCAGATGGATCAGGCCGGCCACGGCCGCGACCACGAGGGCCACGGCCGCAGCAGCGACGTACGGCAAGAGCAGGACGAGCAGGACGGCTGTCACGCGCCCGGTCCTGCGGTGAGGTCATCGAGGCGGGTCTGCAGGGTGTGCTTCTCCTTGGTGACGGTCAGGAGATCCGCCTTGAGGCGGCTCACCTCGAGCGCGAGCGCGATGGCTCGTTCCTTGAGCTGGTCGGCTTCGTGCTCGGCGCGGTGGCGGGCGTACTGCTCGGCGGCGAGCCGGGCCCGGTCGACGTGCTGGCCCCGCACGTACAGCCACCAGCAGCCCGCGTTCATCAGGCCGATGGTCAGCACGGAGAGGATGACGAGGATGGTCATCATCGGTCGTTCTCCTTCGGGCAGATGTGCGCGTCCACGACCGCGTTGAGGCCAGCGAGTCCTTCACGCGCCTCCACGAGGCACAGGTAGGTGTGGCAGGTCGAGCAGCGCAGCCCCGGGTATCCGTCAGCGCCCTCGATGTAGGCGGTGTTCTCACGGGCCTGCCACCAGGCGCGCAGTTCCTCGGGCGGGATACCGGTCTGCAGCGCCTTCCTGGCGCGCTCGGCCAGGAACTCCGCCGCCTCGCGGGCGTTCTCGGCAGGGATGCCGGCCGGGCTGAGGAAGTACCTCAGCAGCGTGTTGATGGCGTTGGCTTCGCCGATGGTTGCCATGGGTGTCTCCGTTTCGGGTGGAGGGTTTCAGAACGCGGAACCGCGTTCGTTCTGGGTGGCCAGGAGCTGGTCCGCGATGTCGCCGGGCAGGCAGACCCGGTGGCCGAGCAGGACCGCGCGCAGCGCCGCGAGCGTCGGCAGCTCCTTCGCGGTGGTGCCTTCCTGCCACAGCACCTGGCCGTTGCGGTCGGCGCGGGCGGTGAAGGTCCCCAGCGGGGGAGACCAGTCGAGCAGGACGGTGCCGCCGCCCGGCAGGTCCACGGCCGTCATGACTGCGTCACCTGCTCAGGCCGCGCCGGGGCCGGGGTGGGGACGAGGGGCTTGGCCCAGAAGCTCGTGTCGACCTCCCCCTCCGGCGTGGGCGGCTGCTCGGCCGGCGGCTGACCGGTCAGGACGGGCGTCTGGGGGGCCTCCTCTGCGTAGCAGGGGCCGTCCGTGCGGTGCCGGTGGCCGGTCAGGTGCGGCATGCCGCAGGTGCAGCGGGCCGCGGCGTTCTCTCGGGCCCGGATCTCCTCGGCCAGGCGGCCGCCCTGCTGGCCGACCTGGACGCGGAACGCGTGGGCGACGTCGACCAGCCGGTCAGCGATGGCGGCGGCGGCCTGCAGACCGGTCATGTCCTTGGCGGGGACGACGATCCGCAGGTCCCCGATCTCCAGGACCGCCTCGTGGTCGTTGACGTAGTAGCGGATGTCCTCCGGCGTGAGCGGACTGCTGGCGACGTAGATGGGACGGATCACGGGGTCCTCCTTGCGAGGGTTGAAGGGGCGCCCGGCTCGCCAGGAGCGGCGGGCCGGGCAGGAGGGGATCACTCGGTGGCGGTGCCGCTGGTCTGGGCGGCGTCCCGGTTGGCCTTCTCCGCGGCGTCGACCGCGGCGTTCCACGCGGCGACCTTGCCCTGGGTGTCGGTCAGCAGGGCGGCCAGGTCCGCGAGCTCGTTCACGGTCAGGTCCGCCGGGGTGGTGACGACCCGCCCGAGGATCGCGGACACGTCCCGGAACTGGTCGTCGGCGTCGGTGATGCCGATCCCCGCGAACAGCCGCCCGATGGTGGTGATCAGCTCGGTGCGCCGCTGGGCGAGTCCGACCTTCCCCTCGGTGAGGATCGCGATGGCCCGCTCGACCTGCTCAGCGGTCAGGTCCTTGGTGCTGGCCACCTTCGCGCCGATGGTGCGCTCCAGCCAAGCGAACCGCTCGGTGTCGTTCTTGGCCTTGGAGCCCTTGCCGGTGTGGTGGGTGACGCCGCACTCGGTGAACAGGATGTTGAGCTGCCGAAGCTGGTCGTCCGTGGCGGGCCCGGCCGTCTGCGCCGGCGGCGCGGGATCCTGCACGGGTTCGGCGAGGGTCGGCCGCTGGTCCTTCGGGGCGACCTCGCCTTCCAGCGTCGGGACGGGCATCGCCTCCAGCGCGGCGATCACTTTTCCGGCTTCGTCGGCGGTCATCTGCCGGGACGGCACCCGGCGGCCGATGACGCTGTGGACGACGTCGAGCGCCGCGTCGGCGGTGGTGATGCCGCGCTCGCGCATGAGCGCGGCGATCCGGCTGGACTGGCCCGAGTTGATCCCACCGGGAGCGGGCGCTTCGGGCTGCGCGGTCTGCGCGGGCCGGGTCAGGGTGACGCTCTCACGGACGGTCTCGGCGGGCTGGACCGTCGCCGGGCCGCCGCTGCCGGTCTCGTCGTCCTCGGGGGCCGGGCGCTCGGTGACCTCCACCGGGTCGGCGTCCGGGTCGAGGTTGGTCCGCACGCCCTCGTCGACCATCATGCCGACGTTGAGTTCCAGCGCGACGGGCATCATCTTGACCAGCCGCGCCCGGATCATCGTCTTACGGGCCATCTCCTCGAAGTGGTCCTTCCAGGGGCCGACGATGCCGTTCTTGTTCTTGGCCATCGCGTACTTGTCGCGGTGCTCCTGCATCTCCTCCAGGCTCATCGGCTCAGCGATGATGAGGTTCGTGCCGTGCGGGCCCTGGATGTCGGCCGTGGCGTAGAAGCCGAGAGGGCGGCCGCGCGGGGTGCCCAGCGGCGGCAGCTGGTGCGTCACCGTCTTGGCGCCCAGGTCGATCTCGAACAGGTCGCCCTGGCGGACGATGTTGGAGCTGATGCCGACGACGCGCGGATGCCGGTACCCCAGCTCGGCGTAGCCGCGGTAGCCGATGATGAGGGTCGCGTCGGTGCGCTTCTCCCGCCAGTTCTTCATCGGCAGCAGCCAGGCGTGGCCGAGGCCGGCGACGCCGGGCCGCAGGCCGAGCTGCGCGCACGTCATGAGCGCGCCGAGCACGGTCGGCGTGTAGCAGGTCACCAGCGCCGGGGTGGCGTTGATGCAGTTCAGGGCGTCCTGCTTGAGCTGTTCGATCGTCACGCCCTTCGGCAGGGCCGCGGCAAACTCCGCGGTGCGGGCGTTGATCTGCTCGGCGAGCTGGGCGGTGTGCCGCTCCAGCGCGGTCGACGTGCTCATGCTGCGACTCCTTCGGGTTCCACGGCGGCGGCCGGGCGGGTCGGGGTGGGGATGGAGGTGAGGTACTGCTCGGCCATCAGGTACGGCGTGCCGCCCTTCTTGGCTTGGCGGCGGGCCAGCTTGTGGCCGTTCCACCAGGCCCGGTAGGCGTTGCCCATGGCGTCCAGGACGGCGGCGCGGGCGGCCTGCTCGCGCTGGGTGGCGCGCTCGACGTCCTTGGCGGCCTCGATGAACTCGATGGCCAGCTCGTCCGGCAGGACCAGGTGCTCGTCCTTGTCGATGTCCGGGTGGAGCTTGCGGACCGTCTCGTAGGTCGCCGGGTGGTGGTCGAGCTCCGGCATCTCGTTCCACAGCAGCGCCGTCATGAACGATTCGGCGCGGCTGCGGATCCACTCGGCGTCGTCGGCGTCGTAGCGGACGGTGTAGGAGCGGAAGTTCAGGCGCCCATCGAGGACCACGAGGTCCCATTCCGGCAGGCCGAACACGTCCATGTACCACAGCACCTGCGTGCGGTAGTAGAGCGGCACTTCGTCGGTGCCGGGGCGGCCCCAGTGGGAGCCGTCGGCGTCGGTTTTGAACTCCGCGCCCCGCACGAGCCGGTCCCCGTCGTAGACGAGCCCGTCGGGGTTGGCGAGCTGCCAGGAGCGGGCCGGGTCGGCGTGGACGTAGGTGCCGCCGTGGCGCACCTGCAGCTGCGGGTGCTGGTCGGCGTACCAGGCGCGGATACCGCCCTCCAGGTAGTGGCCGCGGGCCTGAGCGGCGGTCTGCTCGTCGCCGTCGACCAGGCCCGCCATGCGGCACCACACGGAGAACTGCGACTCCCACGGCGAGATGCCGAGGATCGCGGCGATGGTCGAGCCGCCGATGCGGTTATCGCGGGCGGCGTGCCACTCCGGAGAGCCGTCCGGCCACCGGCCGAGCAGGCGTGCGGTGCCGATGTCGAGGACGGTCATTCAGCGTCCTCCCATTTCAGCGGCAGGACGATGCGGTCGGTGGGCCAGTAGACGCGGCCGGAGGAGGTGCCGCTGTAGTTGATGTCCACGGCCACCGTGCCGTCGTCGCTGGCGTGGACCTTGCTGACCTTGACCGGCCAGCCGTCGTTGAACTCCGGCGCGACGACGAACAGCGGGCGCGGCAGGTCGGTGAGCGACCCGATCGAGACGGCCCGGCCCATCGGCCACGCGGGCCGCGGGGCGGGCGTCTCCTCCGGGTACGGCAGCAGCGCGAGCACCGAGCGCAGGGCGAGCGACAGCTCCCCGAGCCGGAACGCGGCCTCACCACCGAGGTAGTCGCTGATGGGACGGCCGTCGAACTCCTCCAGGGTGGCGTGCGCCACCGCGACGACGCGTTCGGCGGTCGCGTCGACAAGGCTCAGCGGGATCATCGGGTGCCTCCGGTCTCGGTGGTGGTGCGGCTGAGCACGGCGGCCGGCCAGTACGGGTGAGCGTGGTCGTCGCCTGCGGTGATGGCGGCCAGGTAGTGCTCGATCTCGGCGTCGGTGGGCGGCGTCATCGGGCCTCACCCGCCAGCGCGTCGCGTTCGATCAGGACGGTCTCGATCGCGGCCAGCACGTCACCGCTGAGGGTGACGGGGCCGGTCGCCGACAGGGCGGCGCCCTGGCGGTAGAGACCCAGCAGTTCGGCCGTGGGCCGGGTGCGGCACCCGGCGGCGATGGCGTCGGTCAGCGGCGTGCTCACTGGGTCCTCCGGTAGGTCAGGCCGTGCTCGGAGGCGAGGGCGAGACCGGCGCGGGACAGGTCCGCGCGGGGGTTGCGGTTGGTGGCCCAGACCTTCACGAGGGTGCCGAAGGCATCGCGCTCGCACAGGGCGTGCGTGGGCCGGGGGTGCAGGTACAGGTCGGAGTCGAGGCGGCGGTGCTCGGCGGTGATCTCCTCGACCACCAGGACGCGCGAGGCGGCTGAGGAGACCCAGCCGCCTCGCAGGGAGCGCGCGTTCCCGGCTGGAGAAGGTTCACCGTGGCCGGTGCTGCACTCCGAGACGCGGGGCGTGACGAGGCAGAGCAGGCTCAGCAGGTGAGGACTGCCTACCTCAACGAATGCGGGAGCGCATTCGATAGCGGCGGCGGCCCGGTCCGGGCGGGTCCAGAACGAACCCACCTGCCGCCAGGTGGCGTCGACGGCGTTGAGCCGGTAGCCGAAGTACCGGTTGCCGCCGCGGTCTCCGTGGGGGGTGCGGCGGACGATGACGTCGAGGTCGCCGTCCGGCCGGCGGCGGTGGCCGACGAGGGTCCAGGCGGCCGTGGGGGTGGTCAGGACCCCGGAGGGGGAGAGGCTGCACCGTGAGGCGGTGCGGCGGTGAGCGATCAACATGGATGTCTCCGTTTCGGGTGGAGGTGTTACGCCGCTGCAGGGGCGGCGGTGCCGCTCCTGGCGGGGGTGTAGGTGCGGGCCAGGTAGGTGGTGATGCTGGCCAGGGGGACGAGGATGCGGCGGCCGCTGCGGAAGGCGTCCAGCTCACCGCGGTTGACCATGTTGCGGACGGTGCCGCCGCTGACGCGCAGCAGTTCGGCTGCGCGTCCGACCTCCTGCAGGTGCAGGGCGGCGATCTCGGCGGCGGTGACGGGCTCGTTCGCGCGGATCCGCGCGACGATCGCCGCGGCGTCCGCCGCTCCGGCGGGCGGTGAGGCACCGCACATAGGGATATCACCGAGGGTTACCGGTGTGGTGAGGGTGGCGTTGCTGTGGGGGTCCGGGTCGGTAGTGCCGGTCGTCGTGCTGGCCACCGTCTCACCTCCTCTCATCTCGGTTTATAGGGTGGATCTTCATGATCCCAAGATACCCTCTGTTGCGCAGGAGTCAACTTGCTACGCGTAATGTGCGTAATCTCAGTAACTACTTTGGTTACACTTAGTAATCAAAGTGACGTAGGACAGACACTCATATGCCTGTACCGAAGTGGCACTCGCTGATACCGTTGCGCGTAATCAGCGAAACAACGCTAGCTGCGCGAAGTAAGCGGACCCTGTGAAGGAGGCGGCCGTGCCAGCGGCAAGACGCACGACCGACGATCTGCCACCCGAAGCCGTCCTGGTCAACAACGTCCGAACGCGAGCGGGCAGCATCGCCAAGGAACTGACGATCCGGGAAGCCACCCGGCGGATCGCGGCCATGGCGCCCGAGGGGGCGTTCTCCGAAGGCACCTGGCGCAACATCGAGAATGGCCGCACCCGGGCCTCCGACAAGCAGCTCGTCTTGATCGGCCTGGTGCTCGGCATCGAGCCCGATCAGCTTGCTGACGCCGGCCGTGATGAGGCGGCCCGGCTGCTGCGTGAGGAGATCGAACGACGCGCCACGCGCGATCCCGTGCTGGCCGGGGTCAGTGAGCTGACCTCCGAACGCGTCGTCATGGCCCTGCTGCGCAAGTTGGACGACATCCGCAGTTCGCCGGAGTTTTCCGAACCGGACAAGCGGGAGATGGAGAAGACACTCCTCGCTGACGTGATGGCAAGGCTACAAAAGGAAGAGCCACTCAAGCCGCCTTCAGCTTGATCATGTGTCTATTTTGTGAACGAATTGGCGTAAATAGTTGTAATCATAACGATCTGGACTCATGGGGCTCTAGGGCATGACGTGAGAATTCCACGAGTGTCAGAGTGTGATCTTCAAGGACTGGTGAAGCGGTTCGACACCGCTCCAGTACGGGAAGGCGCACCAACTACATGAGACGAACCACGCTGACGGGGATGCTGGCCGTGCTCGCCGGTATCGGCGCAGGCGGCATCCTCATCGTCGGCATCGCAACACCCCACGCGGACGGGCCCGCCGCAACGCGGCTGTTCACCGCGCTGACCATCACCAGCGCGGCCTCAGCCATGTACCGCGGTCTCGCCCGGCGGGGGACCATCCCCTTGTCGGCCGCCGCCGCGTACAAGCTCGGCCTCGACCACGCCCGCGACGAGTAACACCCCCACGCGGGAGCCGCCGGGGCACCTTCCCCCTCTGCTATCCGGCGGCACCCCACGCGGGATGGTCGAACTTCCTGCTGCTCCGCACCCCCCGCAGGAAGTCCCCCCACTCCCCCCGGGTGAAGCTCAGCACCGGCCCCCGGCCCCGGTCCTTGGTGTCGCGCACCAGCACGCGCTCGTCGTCGTCGGCCAGCCGCACCTCCACGCATCCGCCGCTCTCGGACGCGGTGACCCACTGCCTGGTCAGCATGGAACCTCCTGCTTGATGCCCGTCAGGAACGCTCGTGTCTCCTCGGGAGGCAACGCCGCCGCGGCGATGTAGGCCCAGCGCTTCTCGTACTCCTCGACGCGCGGGCCGTGGTCGATCATCCCTTCGGCGCCGACCTCCCGGAACAGCACCGTGGGATTATCCGTCATCGACAGCAGGAGAAACGCCCCCGCCATGCCCGCGTGCGCGCCCACCGAACATGGCATGACCTGCACCGTTACGTTGGCCAGCTCGCTCATCCGCACAATCTGATCGATCTGGGTGGCCATCACCTCCGGCCCGCCGACCGGCCGGCGCAGCGCCTCCTCCCCGATGATCGCGTGCATCTTCAGCGGGTCTTCGCACGTCAACACCCATTTACGCGCCATACGGGCCCGGACCCGAAGCGCGATGACGGACGCGTCTTCCCACGGCTGATCAGCGGAGATCGCTGCCTTAGCGTACTCAGGCGTCTGCAGCAGGCCCGGGACGAGGTTCGGCTGCCACGAGCGCTTGCGGCGGGCCTCGGTCTCAAGCGAGACGTACGGCGTGAACAGTCCCTTCTCGTGGGATTTCCACCACGGTGCCAGCCGGGCCTGCTCGGCGAGCTGCAGGCACATGATCCGCATCGCATCGTCCGCCTCGTACAGGTCCAGGAGCCGCTCGACATCCTCGGTGCTCACCTGGTTGGCACCGTTCTCCATGCGGCTGGCCTTCGCGACGGAGATGCCCGTCGCCTGCGCGACATCGACCAGTTTCAGCGCCTTCTCCTCCCGGAGGCGGCGCAGGCGGTCGCCGAGCTTCTCTAGCCGGAGGTTAGGGCTAATGCGAGGCATACGCCCTATTGTTCCGGTTCTTGGTTCATCCAGTGTGGAATTCTCAGATTCTTGATGGGAGTGTGACAACCAAGCGCCCGCCTGGGGCGTCTAACGTCATTCCATCCCTGCCCGCGGAACCACCATCAGACATAAGACGGCCCCGGCAGCGCGACGCCGCCGAGGCCGTCTTATGGATGTATGACAGTTTCACCCGCTCCTGATCCTACGACGGCCTACCCCCCGCTGCGACGATCCGCTCAATCGCGTACACCGTCAGGCCCGCGAGCTGAGCCCGCTTCCGCAACGGCACCCGCGGGTAGCTGGAGACCCCTTCGCCGTCCGCCGGCCGGGTGGCCTCCAGGATCGCGTCGTACAGCTCCTTCTCCGCGGCGGTGAACTTCTCCAGGTGTCGCTCCCAACTGCGGGGGTGGGCGCGGCGGATCGCGATCTCGTTCAGCCGCAGCACGTCCGCCAGCGGGGTGCGCGGCAGCATCTCTTTGCCAGTCTCAGGGTCGGTGAGCGGCACCAGCAGAGCCGCGTGGAAGGCTTCCGCCGCTGCGGTCAGCCGCTTCTCAGCGGCTGCTGCCTGCTCATATGGGGGCGGAGGCTTCAGGATCGTCATACCCATCATGATACATTTCCGTCGTGTTTACGCGCCGGTGAGTTCAGCCACGTGGCGCTCGTACTCGGCTTCGGTCCAGCAGTTTCCGCACCCGCCGATGCGCCGGTCACACTCGATGTACGGCTCGCCCGCGATCCGCATCAACGCCCGCAGGTCGCAGGAGGGACACGGCGCGACGAGCGCCTGCACGTGGACCTGCCACGGCGCGAGCGTGTGCGCGACCTTCCGCAGGTGCGCGACCTCGCCGACCAGCTCACCGATCCACGGCCTGCTCGCGGCCCAGTCCAGGTGCCGCAGCAGGACGCCGGCCAGCTCGCCGGTGTCGGCCCGCTGCGGGTAGGCCAGGCCGCGGTGCTCGCAGATGAGCCACACCCAGGACTTCAGGGTGGTGGGGATGGACGGCGGGCCGGTCTGGTCGCCGTAGGGGTCGATGACGCGCTCGGCGGCCGGGAAGATCGCCGACAGCACGTCCAGGCGGACCGGGACCGGGGCCTCCCGGGACCCGGAGACCTTCTCACCGCCGCTGCCGCCAGGGGTGGTGTGCTGGGCCAGCCAACGCACGATCGCAGGCATCGCCGCAAGATCCCGGCGGCAGCGCGTCAGGCAGCCCCCGCAGATGAACTGACCGGAGACGGCCTGGCGGGGGCCGTTTCCCGCTCCGCAGCGCGGCGCGACGCACAGGGCCGTCTCGGTCATCGTCTCCTCCTGGAGGGTAGGGCCACGAAGTAAGGAATGCGATTCTGCATTCCTTATATGCGCTCCACATTTTCTCTGATCATGGTCTCAGCTGCGCAAGCGCCTACGCTCCCGCTGGCCTCCTCGATCAGCGACAGCAGGCGCCGCGGGGGTCGCGGAACTTGCGGGGCAGAACCTCGCGGATGCCGTACCCGCCGGGCATGGGCCGCTGGTACCAGCGGGTGTGGACGTGCTTGTAGCGCGTCCAGTCGCGGCGGATCTTCGGGGACCGGCGGGGCACACCGTGCCGGGGCAGCGGCTCGTAGCCGCTGGGGGTGCCCCAGAACGTGTCGACTCCCGCCCAGCGGAAGGTGTACGGAACGATCTTGTACGGCTTGTCCATGATCGCGTGCAGGATCGGGCCGCCCCGGTAGGTGCTGACCGACCAGATCCCGTCGTACGGGTCCGGCTCGGCCTGGCCCTGGCTGAAGTCGAGATACACCGTGGCGGTCACGGTGTCGTCGGCCTCCAGGCGCATCCATACGGCCGTCGTGCCGCCGTCCAGGACGCACCGCCAGCCCTTCCCTTTCGGCGCCCACCGGCGCGGCCGGCGGGCCATCAGCCGATCACCGTGACGTGCTTGATCTCGACCTGCTCGGCACGGCCGATGGTCCGGTAGTCCGGAAAGTCGACCGGGTCGGTGCATTCCACGATGGACAGGCCGGTGTACGTGTTGTCGTCCGTCCACATCATGTGCGAGCGGACGACGCCCCTCCAGATCGAGCCGCCGATGAACGCAGGGTCGGCGATCTCCACGAGCGCGCCCACGGGTGCGCTGCGACCGTGGCGCTTCGGCGCGAAGCCGGGGGTGGAATCGTAGTGCCTCACGGTGTCGCGCTCGGTAACCCGCCGGATGTACGGGCTGTTCCAGTCGATGGGGCGGTCGCGGGCCATCAGCAGATGTCCTCCTTCTTCGGGGTGGATCCGTTGGGGGCCATCACGCGAGCCCCGTGCAGCCGACGAAGGTGACGTAGTCGAGCGCCTCGTCCGCCGTCATGGAGCCCTCGGCGATGAAATCCTGGTTGAGCTCGACGGCGATCTCCTCCGCCGTGGTGGCGATGACGGGGATCGCGTCGATGGCGGAGGCGCTGCGCGCGATGTCGCGGGCGATGTCGCGGCAGCCCGCGGCGTGGACGCGGAAGCCGCTGCCGCACAGGACGGCCTGGAATCTCGGGGTGGTCACTCGTCGTCCTTCCAGGAGACGATGGCCTCGGCGGCGGCGCGGGCCTTGTCGCGGTTGTGGTTGAACAGCTCGCTCATCTGGCGGAAGCCGTTGTTGGTGACGAGCGAGGTCTCGACGCCGGCCTCGTGGGCGGTCCTGGCCTCGGTGGCCGCGCCGTCCATGTACTCGGCGTAGACCCGCAGGGCCTCGATGAGGGTCGGGCTGTGCTGCGTGAGGAGGTCGCGGGCGCGCTCCATGACGCGGTGGTCCTCACGGTCGATGTGGGGCATTGCGGTGCCTTTCAGGGGATGGGGCGGGCCCGCCAGGTGGCGGGCCCGGGTGCTTACCGGGTAAGCGGTCCGGCGACGCGGACGGGCGGGTACTCCCAGGCGCCGCGCTGGTCGGCGATGAACCACAGCTGCGTGGCCTTGCGCCATTTGCCGCCGGTGAAGTGCTTCTCGGCCCAGGTGCGGGTGTTGACCTTCCAGCCGCTCAGCTCGACGTGGCTGGGGTAGTGGACGGCCTCGTTGATCTCCAGGACGACGTCGCGGGAGCCGTAGGGGCTGCGGACGAGGTAGCCGGGGACGATCTCGACGGCCTTGATCCAGCTCATGGGCCGGTGAGGAGCTGGACGAGGGTGGTGTACTCGGTGCGGAATCGCATGGTGAAGCAGCAGCGGCACAGCCGGTCGGCGGTCACGGCGACGGTGAGGAGGGTGTGGGCCAGGGCTTCGCGGCCGTCGTCGCTGAGGTGGGCGAGGATCTGGCCGGCGGGGGCGGGGTTGCCGCACAGGAGGTGGTTGCCGTTGACGGGGGTGGCCCAGGCGAGGTGGACCTTGCCGCCGTGGGTGGTGGTGGCGAGGGTGAGCGGAGCGGGTGGCTTTACGGATGCGTTGTTGCATTCGTAAGTGCTGGTGGGGCGGGTCATGGGGTGCCTTTCGTTTCGGGTGGGCGGGGTCGTGGTGGCGACCGCGCTTCATGATCATCTAGCGTGATGGTCTGCGACCATGCTACCTGATCCGTTGTGCATGCGCGACAGTTACTGATCAACATGGGGTGACTACTGTCCGCGCTCACCGGCTCACTCGAATGCATGCCCGCGTTCAACAACGCAAAAAGCGCTAACATGCGTAACGACCCCACCCACTGCGCGAGGCACCACGGCGCGAGGCCCACCACAGCGGAGACCACCACATGGACCGGCCACCCTCCGACGACCCCCTGCGCCAGCCCCTGTTCATCGCACCCGGCCAGACCCCGCCCCCACCGAGCCGCACCACCCGCTCCCCCAAGCGGACCAAGGCCCCCACCTGGACCGAGCAGCGGCCCCTGTCGATCCGCATGTGGCCCATCGCCGTCGACCGGCTCACCGTCGCCTGCGAGAAGACCGGCCTCGGCCGCAAGGGCGTCATCCAGGCCGCCCTCACCCACTACTTCGACCGGATCGGCGTGCCCACCGACGTCGACGTCAGCCCCGACCGGCCCCGCCGCGACCCTCCCACCCGCCGGCCCCGCAAGGGCGTGCCGAAGGACGAGCGGGAGACCATCACCATCCGCGCCGACCCGATCGTGGACGCCCGCCTCACCGCCGCGTGCGAACGCACCGGCTTGAGCCCGCAAGGCATCTACGACGACGCGCTCGACCCGTACTTCGACCTGCTCGGCATCCCCGTCAACCCGGAGAACCGGCTGCCCCCGGAACCGGCCGCCGAGTGACGCGAACGCACGACGAGGACACCTGGCCGCACTGGGCCGGCGACCCTCTGATCAGGCACCACCGGCACGCGCCCCGCCGGGAACTCGACTTCGTCGCCTCCGCGCGGGCCGGTCACGACATCAACCGGGCAACGTGCGCGTGCGGCGGCATGGACGCCGTCCTCGTCACCACTCCGGCGGAGCTGGTGGCGGCCTACGACACGCACATGCGCTCCGTACAGCGCTTCAAAAGGACCCGATAGCCGACCCGATCAGGACGCTGATCACCCGGCCGGGCGGCGGGTATGCTGACGAGCGGACCTGTAGCGAGGACCAGCGGCGGGCCGTCACCCACACCGGGAGGCGGCCCTTTCGCCTGTCCACACCCGCCGATGCCCACGACCCGGCGGTGCGTGAATCCCTAGGATGTGCAATGCGCTCAGGCGGCTGCCGGAGCGCAACTCGCTACAGGAGGACCCATGACCACCCCCACGCGGCGTTCGCGGAGGATCGCCGTCGCCAACAACAAGGGCGGCACCGGTAAAACCAGCTCCACCATCAACCTCGCTGCGGCCCTGGCCGACCGAGGTCTGTCCGTCCTGGTCATCGACCTCGACCCGCAGGCCAACGCCAGCCGCCGTCTGGCCTTCCAGCAGGATCCGGCCACGCCTCGGCCGACCATCTCCGACGTGCTCAAGGCCATCGCGGAGAACCCGAACGAGGACCTGGCCGGATGCGCGGTCGATGCGTTCGCTCCGGTTGGCTGGCCCGAGCCGTACAGCGAGCGGATCACGCTGATCCCCTCCCGCGCGGACCTGGAGAACCGTGCCACGCTGGAGGCCGCTCAGCTCGGTGCAGTGCAGCGCCTCGACGTCGCCCTGGAGGGCGCCGACGCCGAGTTCGACGTCGTGCTCATCGACTGCCCACCGAACCTGGGCCACCTGACCCAGATGGGCTTGGCCGCCGCGGACCTGGCCCTGTGCGTCATGGACCCCGAGATCGACGGCATGGAGGGCGCCATCGCGCTGCGGGACTTCGTCACGGCCAACCGCAAGAAGCTGAGCAACCCCGGCCTTGAGGTCGTGGGCTACGTCGTCAACCGGGTCGACACCCGTACGGGCGCGCACCGCTTCCAGGTGGAGGAGTCGATCCCGGAGACATTCGGCGAGGCGCTGATGCGGCCAGTGCTACCGGAGCGGGTCGCTATCAAGGACGCCGCGGACGCCGATCCCCCGCTGCCACTGCAGGCGCTGGGCCGCGACGGCAAGGAGATGGCCGACCGGTTCGCCGAGCTGGCCACGCAGCTCGTCGCCCGTGCGGGCCTGAGCGCACCGGTCGAGGTGCGGTAGTGGCCAAGCCGACCCGCGCTCGCCCGTCGACGGGCTCCCGTATCGTCGCCGCTCCGGAGCCGGTCGCCGCCGGCGACGACACCGCGACCGCCGCCGCGCCGGTCGCGACCGTGGCCGCGCTGCGGCCGGTCGCATCCGGACCGGCCTGGCCGCAGACCGTACGGCTGACCGACCTGGCCGACAACCCTGACAACCCGCGCGAGACGCTACGCGAGCTGGAGGGCCTGGCGGAGACGATCCGCCAGGACGGTCTGCTGCAGGACATCGTGGTCGTGCCCCGCGACATCTGGCTGGCCGTCTACCCGCACCACGCTGAGCATGTCGGGGACCGGCCGTTCGTCATCCACCACGGGCACCGGCGCCGCCACGCGGCCGAGCTCGCGGGCCTGTCCGAGGTGCCGGTGAAGGTCCGCGAGGACGCCGTCGACGCCGAGGAACGCGCGCTCATCGAGAACCTGCACCACGATGACCTGTCGCCGCTGGAGGAGGCGCGGGCCCTGGCCAAGCTCATGGAGCTGCGCGGTATCTCCGGGCGGGAGGCCGCGCGCCGCCTGGGCAAGTCCTCGGGGTGGGCCTCCCAGCGGCTGACCCTGCTGAACCTGCGGCCGGATCTGCAGGAGGCGTTGGAGGACGGGCGGCTGTCGGTGCGGGACGCCCGGGTGATCGGGAAGCTGCCGCCGGAGGAGCAGTACCTTCCCGAGACCGCTCCGGAGGTCGAGCTGCCCGGCCCGGCCCCTGCGCCTTCGCCCGCGCCGGCGGGGGAGAGCGGCGGTGGTTCGGGGGAGGGTGCTTACCCGGTAAGCGCCCCGGCGGAGCCGCGCGGGAAGACGCCCAAGCCCCCGGAGACGGGCGGGCCGTACGTGACGCTGCCGCTCGGGTCGCCGACCGAGGTCGCGGCCACGCTGCGGGAGCGGATGCGGCCGGAGCATCTGGAGACGCTCGTGGAGCTGCTGACGGCCACCACGGCGCGGTGAGCCGTTCCGGCACGACGAAGGGGAGAGGCTACCTGCCTCTCCCCTTCGTCGTTGGGCCCTGGGTGCTTACCGGGTAAGCGCTCCGAGCCTGGGGTCACATGCCTCCGGTGGTCATCGTCCACCTCCCGTCAGCGCGTGGGCTTGCTCCTGCTCGCGGCGCATATGCCAGATCCACCCCTGGGCGGCCTTCACGCTGTCGCGGGCCACAGAGTGCCAGCGGCGGCATGAGCAGGCAGCCAGCAGTGGATAGCCGGTCAGCTTGTGCTCACTCAAAGGGACAGCCGGGTCATCGACCCAGTGTGGTGGCGTCGGCGTGCCGCTGAGCGCGTTGAGGATCCACCGGACCGCAGGCGTGTCCTGGTAGGGCAGCTCGACCAGGGCGCGGTCGTGGCCGTTGACGTGAGGGTTGTCGGGGTGGGCGTGGCAGTCGGTCCAGGTGAACTCCAGCCAGCCGTCACGCGGTTCGGCCACGGGCCGGGAGGTGAACGTGCCACCACCGACGATGTACTCCACGAACGCGGTCTGGTGCATCGCCTGGTCGAGCGCGGCCACGGCTTGGTCAGCGGCGGCGGCCGTGACGCTCCAGTGGGTGGGGGAGGCGACGCGCAGGATCGAGCGGGGCGCGGTGAGGTAGAACGATTCGCCGCGGATCTCGGTCCTGAATGGCCCCATCTGCGGGATGGGTTCCAGGCAGGCACCCATCACAGGTCCTCGGCGAGGCGGCGCATCGCTCGGACGGCTTCCAGCTCTTGGGGGGAGATGGTGCCGTGGTCCTCAAGGAACCAGTCACGGATCAGCCGCATGGGCTGGGTGGTGTTGACGTAGCGGCGGGCTCCGCCCACGGTGATCGGGACGGTGAGGGTGTCACCGTCCGGAGCGGCGAGGACGGTCAGGCCGGTGATGAAACGCCGCCGGGAGTCGCAGATCCCGGCGGCGGAGGTGACGAGCATCAGCCGTTCGCGGTCGATTCCCTTGGGGGAGTAGAGGTAGACGCCTCCGGGCTTGAGCTGGATCACGCGGCGCCCCGCTGGTGGAACTCGTCGTCGGCGGCGGCCAGCTCGTGCTCGTCGGCCAGGGCCTCGGTGAGGTCGTCGGCGAGGTGGTCGTGTTCCGGTGCGCCCTCGCGGACGGCGTAGTAGGCCAGCGCCCGGTCTGCCCAGGCGGACAGGCTGAGGCCGGCGCGTTCGGCGGCTTCGGCTGCGAGTTGCCGGGTGACGGCGTTGATCGACAGGGTCACGCGTTCACTGCTCATGCCGTCATGCTACGCCTTCCGCATAACAGGAGTAAGAACAATTCTCATACACGCGGGAGGGGGTGGGCTGTGCGGCCCACCCCCTCGGGATCGTGCGGCGTTACTTGCTGGCGGCGTGCTTCTGTCGGGTCAGGCCGACGAAGCCCGTGCCGGCCCGGAACACCGGCCTGACGGTCGGCGCGAGGGGCATCGGCTCGCCGGTGTGCGGGTTGCGGGCGGTGCGGGCGGCGCGCTTGGCCAGCTCGAACTTGCCCCAGCCGGTGATGGAGACCGTGTCGTCGTTGGCGACGGCGGTCTGGATGGTGTCCAGGACCGCGTCCAGGACGGCGGTGACGACCTTCACCGGCTGGCCGGTGGCCTCGGCGGCCTTCTCGATCAGCTCACGCTTGTTCATGGTGGCTCCTCGTCTCAGGGGTCCCTACTATCGAATGCGCTTGCGCATTCGTAATCTAGAGGCCCGGCAGGGTTCCCTGCATCGCCTCGCCGCTGCTTTCTTCGCGAGGATCAGGTGCAGCGGCGATCTCGTAGCCGCCGCCGGGCGCTTTCCCGGCCCGGTGCATGCGGTCGTCAGGGTTGCGGCGCAGCACCACGATCGGGCCGCCACTCTCCAGCCACCCGGGCGGGTAAGCGGAGGCGACCTGCAGCCGCCAGCGGCGCACCGCCTCTGGGTCGTAGCTACTGGTCCGCAGCTCCCGGACCGCCAGCAGGGACCGCCAGGACGGCCACGCGTGGTCGTGGGCGTCCTCCACGGCGTCGTTGGGAGAGCGCCGGGTAGGGCCCTCCCAGGTGCAGCCCAGGCAGGCGCCCCTCTTGTCGACGGCCCCGCCGTCGCCGGCGGGCCCCCACCGCACGATCATCGTGGGGCGGCACAGCGGCGCGGTCGAGACCGCCGCCGAGAACAGGCCTCCCGAGCGGGCGTAGCCGGGGTGGCCGATGCGGATGCACCACAGGTCGTTGCGTTCGGCCAGGTGGGTGGTGCGCCACTGGTCGTGGCGGGCGACCGCGCCGCGCGGCTCGTCTGGCGCGGTCACGGCGTGGCCTTCCAGCAGCGGATCTTCACCGCGCCCTGCGGGACGTCGTGCTCGATCAGGTGGCCGCGGATGAAGTCCGCGGTCTCCCGGTCGTAGGGGCCGAGCTGGATGAGGTCGCCGGGCACGCCGCTGCCCAGGACGGTGACCTGGCCGCTGGTCTCGAACCGGGGCCGGTACAGCTGCCACCAGTCGGCGCAGGGCCGCCCGGCGAGGACGAGTTCGTTGAGGACGACCGCCCAGATGCGGGGCGGCTCCACGGTGGTGCTTACCGGGTAAGCGGGCACGGCGGCGCTCCTCACAGGCCGGGGTCGGCGTCGGAGTGGACCTGGCCGAAGCCGTCGAGCACACCGGAGTGCTCGGGGTGGCCGTCGTCGCTCCAGTCGACCAGGCAGTAGCCCTCGCAGGGCTGGTCGGCGGCGGCTCCGCAGCCGCCGGGGAGGTCGCAGGGGGCGGGGTAGGCGATCGTGTCCTCAGCGTCGGGTGTGACGGGCATGAGGCGGATGTCCTTTCGTTCGTGCCGTACGTCTTGTACGGCGCTCGGGTGCTTACCGGGTAAGCAGGAAGGGCGGCACGCCCCCGCCGCCGGGGACGGGGGTGTCCGCTTCAGGGAGAGGGGCGAGCCCGGCAGGTGCGGGCTCGCCCCTGGCTATGACCAGGGCAGATCGAACAGCATGCTCCGCGTGAGATCCACCGGCCCGGGATGGCCCTTGCTGACCAGGCGGATCTTCGTGACCGCCCGGTCGGGCAGCGCGACGCCCTTCACCCGGCCCCGCGCGGACCTGCGCAGCGTGTACGCGGCGACGGGGAACCAGACGGAAAACCACGGGCTGGCGGGCTGCCCCGCACGGATGTGCGCGTCCAGACTGGGCTCCTGCTCGGCCCATTCCACGCACGCGCACAGCGGGTCACCGCACTGGCGAGACGAGCGGGGGCTGACGCGGTGCCGCTCCAGCCGGCCCGACAGCATCGGGCACGCCTGGACGGCGTAGGCCGCGCACCACGGGTGCTGCGCGGGCTCGTTGACGTAGCCCTGCCCGAAGTCCATCGGCCGGGCCATCAGCACCGCGACGTCTTCCAGCGCCTGCCCGCACAACTGGCAGCGCATCCACGTCAGGCACGCGGCGACGCGCTCACGGTCGACCTCGCCGAGGATCGGGGTGCCGTCGCGGTGCCGCAGCGTCACGTACGGCACCGCCACGCCGCGCCAGGTCTGCTGGCGGGCGAGCAGCGCGGGGATCGGCGGGGTCACTGCTGGCCTCCGATCAGTGCGCTCTGCGCGGCGGCGGCGGCTTCTTCGGCGGCGAGCTTCGCCTGCAGGTCCTCCATTTCGGCGCGGAGCTTCGCGGCCTTGTCGGCGTGCTCAGCGGCCCGCTTCGGGGCGTGGAGACGGGCGTGCGCGGCCTCGACGTCGGCCCGCTCCGGGCAGGTCAGGTAGTGGTCGATGAGCTGCCGCACGACCTGCGCGGTGTGGTCGCGGGTGGCGTCCGGCACGCCCTGGTGGTACGGGCCGACGCGCCACACGTTCAGCCAGAACCGGCTGTCCTCGGTGCGCTTCTCGGGGGAGACGATGGCGTAGCCGCCGAGGGTGATGCCGTAGACGACCGGCGCGTACGGCGCGGGCATCGACCCGTTCTTGATCCGGTAGTCCGACGTCGGGCGCACGTCGCCGTACTCGACGCGGAGCGTGTCCGGGTCGCTGCCGCCGTAGGCGTAGGTGTCGGGGCCGATCCAGATCACCCCGAACCCGGCGACCGCGTACCGGATCCGGCCCGTCTCGAGATCCGCCTCGTGCAGGAACCGGTAGCGGCGCGTCTTGTCCTTCTTGCCCTTACCCTTGGCGGCCGGCCGGACCACCGACAGCGTGTGCCAGGTGAGGCCCGGCGCGGTCGCGCCGTCCGGGAACGGGTCGTCGAGCTCGTCCAGGCCGGACGCGTCGAAGCCGCCCACAGCCTTGAGGGTCTTGTGCAGGACCTCCACGACGTCGTCGCGGGACGGGATCGGCCCGGCGACGGGCTGCATCACCGCGCACCCTGGCGGGCAGGTGCCGCCCTCGTCGGTGCCGCAGAAGATGCACGGCCCGTTCTTCGGCACCGTGGCGGACGCCGGGTAGACGTCCTCCACGGGCCAGGTGGAGTAGTGCTCCTCGACGGTCTCCGTCTGGCCGGTCTTCGGGTCGGTCACCTCCTCTTTCCGGGTGCGCTCGACCTTCGGCGCGTAGATCCACACCGGGGCGGCGTCCTCTCGGATCCGCCGGTCGTTGCCGCCCCAGAAGAACCGGGCATCGGCCCGGGTCGCCGAGGGGTCCTGGCCGAAGATCCGCAGGGCGTTGCCGATGCTGTAGGGGTGCATGCGGGCGGCGAACACGCGGAACGCGTCGATCATCTCGGGGTGCTGCTGCAGGGCGGTCGCGGCCTTCATCTGGCCGGCGTGCGCGGCCGCGCGGCCGGCGTCCTTTCGGGCGCAGAAGGCATCCCACTCGGCGTCGGTCATGTCGGCGGCGCGGCCGGTGGTGGGCTTGGGTCGGGTTGCCATGGGTGGCGGTGCCTTTCGTTTCGGATGGTGGTAGGGGGAAGGGCCGCCGGGTCCCGGGCGGGAAGCCCGGCGGCCGAGGGGTCAGCGGCCGGGCTCGTCGTGCGGAGGCTCGCAGTGGGCGGGCACGTACCAGCGGCCGTGCTCGTCCTGGTAGAAGCCGATCTCGTTGAGGGTCAGCCAGGTCAGCTCTCCGCGGTCCTGCTGGACGGCGCCGTGCAGGCCGCCGCGGTCGTCGGCGTGCAGGCGGACGTTGACGACGTGCCCGGTGATGCGGGCGTGGTCGGCGGCCTCGCTGCCGGGGAAGACGCGGATGCGGACCGTCTCGCCCGCGCTGACGTAGCGGCGCGTGGACGTGGTAGACATGGCATGGTGCCTTTCTGAATGCGATACTGCATTCGATAGAGGGATGCGGGGCCCGGCTCGGGACACCGGGCCCCGCAGGGGGTTCAGGCGTAGAGCCGGTTGATCTCCGCTTCGAGGTCATCGAGCGTGATTCGCCGCGACCGGCACGGCACCTCGTCGCCGTCGTACCGGCAGACCTTGCAATCGCACGACGTGTGCGAGTCGAACAGGGTGTGGCCGCGCTCCAGGCCAAGGGCCTGGTTGACGTGCTCCTCGATGTAGCGGTGCTCCTCGCGGCCGTCGTCGTCGGTGACGATGACCGTGCCGCTGAAGTTCAGGAGCCTGCCGCCGAGCATCGCCAGGATGGTCCCGGCGAAGCAGGTCTTCCAGGTGTCCTGGTCCCAGCCGTCGGGGTGCTCCCGCAGCCAGGACAGGGCGGCGCGGGCGAGCGGTTCGCCGCGCAGGTCGGTGACGGGCGGCGCAGGGGCGGGTGAGGTCATTTCTTCCTCCGTGTCGGTGAGGGGGTGATGACGGTGACCGTGCCGAGATCAGCGACGAGATCGGTAACGCGGAACCGGACGGTGTGAGTTGGCCCGAACGGCTTGCCATCGACGTAGGTACAGATCGGGACTCCGATGTAGCCGGGATACGGCGGCAGCGGATACACCTGGCCCATGACGTGCCACTTCCAGGTGTGGCTGGAGTTGTAGTTGTGGGTGAGGACGTCGCCCTCGACCAGGTCCGCCCAGGTTGGCCGCTCGGGCAGCGGCGGGTGTTCGGTCACGGGTAGGTCACCCCCGTGTGGGCGGTGATCTCCGCGGCGATGCCCTGCCACCGGCCGACGTTCTCCTGCTCGTGGTCCAGGTCCTCGCAGGTGGCATCCGGGTTCCCGGTGTGCTCCTTTTCGGCGTCGCAGGCGGCGCACTCGTCGTGGTCGCGGTACTCGTCGCAGGCGGCATGCAGTCCTTGCAGCAGGGTCTGCACCTTGTTCTGCGGCAGGATGACGACGCACAGTTTCGAGTCGTCGTCGGTCGCCGCGGCGGAGGTCGGGTCAGGGATCGTCACGGCGTGGCCTCCTTCGCGGGCAGCAACTCGGCGGGGCATCCGGCGTCGGCCGCGCATCCGGCGCACAGCCCGTAGCGCCAGTACGGGTCCTGGCTGACGAGCGCGACCACGGACTCGTCCGTGTCGCAGCCGGTCGCGCCGCAGGGCCAGCCGCCCTTCTCGTAGGGGCGCAGAGTGTCCCAGGTGAACCCGGGCTGCTCGGCATGGGGGATGGGGGTGCTCATGCCTTGGTCTTCTCCTTCGGTGTGTCGGGCAGGACGGTCCAGCCGCCGCCCGGGCGGCGGGCCCAGTGCTCGTCGTGGGTGTGGGGGTCGCGGTAGCGGACCATCTGCCCGTTCGAGCCGATCTGCACGATCGAGCAGAGCACGCCGTCGACCAGGACGCGGTCGGTGTGGCGGGGCCGCAGCCGCGTGGTGTAGTCGGGGTAGCGGACCAGCCACCCCTCGGCGTCGAGGTCGGCGATCTCGACGGCCTTGTCCCGCAGGTCCTTCGGCGCGTCGATCGCCTGGTAATCACCGCCCAGGGCGCAGAAGACGGCGTTGCCGCGGATCGGCAGGTCCTCGCCGGTGCGGCTCTCGAACCCGTACCAGGACGCGAGCTGGGAGGCGACCCGGTTGGCGGGGGCCAGCGACGGCGCCCAGGCCAGGACGACCCCGAAGCGGGCGGGCGTGGTCGCGGTGGCCGCGTACGGGTGGGCCAGGGTGTGGATGCGCACCTGCTCGGCCGTGACCGGGTGGCCGGGCACGGACAGCAGGGACGCCAGGGCGGCGGTGGGGAACTGGCACTCGGGCCAGGTGGTGTAGGCGGTGATGTCGACCGCGGCGGGCTGGCCGCCGTTGACGGCGGGGGTCAGCAGCAGGCCGCGGACGGACCGCAGGATGGGCTGTTCCATGATTCCTTCCGGATTGGTGGAGGGGGCGGGACGGCGTGCCGTACGGCCGGCGGCCCCGCCCCCGGGGGGTTACAGCAGGTGCTCTTCGGCGTCGGCGATCAGGTCGTCTTCGCTGGCGAAGACCCGCCTGCACATGTCGGTGCAGGCGACCTGGCCGGGCGTGAGCTGCTTCTGCGGCTCGTGGACGGGCTTGGGCAGGTAGCCGACCCACGACTGGTGGGTGCAGATGCCCTTCGTGCGGAGGCGGTGGATGCGGTCGGCGGTGGCCGCCATCTCGGCCATCTCCAGGTCCGCGTCCAGGCGGGCGGTGTAGAGCGCTTCGAGGTCGGCGCCGGGGTCGTCGTCGTACATGGCGGGTGTCTCCTTTCATGCCGAGGGGGCCGCACCGTGTGGTGGCGGCCCCCTCTCGGCGGGGCGGTCGGGTCAGTTCCAGAGCAGCCAGGACGGCACGTGTTCGCGCAGGCGTAGCCACCGCTGGGGCGGGTCGGTCATGTCGGCCTGGTGGGCGTCGATCTCGATGTCGACGGCCTCGGCGGCGCGCACGTCCTGGGTGCGGGCGGTGCGCAGCGCCGAGTGGGCGGTGTCCCAGGCGGCGTCCCGCTCGGCGCGGGTGAGGCGGAACAGGTCGTAGCGGGCCTCCGCGACGAGGGCCGCGCGGCCGGACGTGAGGTAGTCGTTGGCGGCCGGGCAGCCGGTGGCGACCAGGACGTCACGCAGGGGGCGGGCCATCGTGCAGGGGTCCTTTCTCGTTGGTGGGGTGCCCCGGGCGGGTGGCCCGCCGGGGCGGGGCGGGTCAGCGCATGAAGCCTTCGCGGATCAGCTCGACGTCGCAGTCGTGCAGGAAGCGGAGCATCGCGGCGGCGCGGTCGGCCTGCTCGCCGTCCGGGTCGTCGGTGGGCAGCGACTCCCACGCCCAGATGAGGGCGCCGTTCTTGTGGATCTCCCCGTCGCTGGCGGTGAGTTCGATCTCCTCGGTGACGAGGCCGGTGCGGCGGGTGTAGGTCCAGGAGGACTCGGCGAGGTCGAGAGGGGCGGCCAGGCGGACGTAGCCGTCGTTGTAGAGGCTGGTCTCGTGGGTGCGGACGAACTCGGCGAGGGAACCGTCGTGGTGGTGGTCGTAGATGTCGGCCTGCTCCAGGGTGTCGCTGTCGTAGGCCGGGGCGGTGTCGCAGGTGCAGGTGCTGCCGACTGGCAGGTGGCAGGTGCCCTTGAAGAAGTCGTGGTCGGCGCGGGTGCCGGTGAACTCGGTGGCGAAGACCGCGCCGTGCGGGGCGGTGTCACCGAAGCCGTCGGTGTGGCCGGGGAGGGTGATGGAGAGGTGGACGACGTCGATGCTGTCGGGGTTGCCGGGGGTGGCGCGGGTGTAGAGGCGTTCGATCATGGTGGTCCTTTCGGGCGTATTTTGAATGCGTTTTTGCATTCATTAATTTTGGTGCGCCGGTGTGTTTTGCCTGCTCACCGTTGGTTTTGATCTTCGGTTGTGGTGTACCGATTATTGCATAAGCGTCGTGTAAATACAAAGCTTTCTGATCAGCGCAAACGACCCCCATCGAAGCGCTGAGAGCGTCTGTCAGCGATCGGGAGCGCACCCCCCAGCGATCCCCTACCCTCCCCGCACCGATCACCCCCGCGGCAGCGGACCCCGCGCCAACGTAGTACGGACTACATGAA
Organism: Planomonospora alba; assembly: GCF_039534085.1. Lineage (NCBI taxonomy): Bacteria > Bacillati > Actinomycetota > Actinomycetes > Streptosporangiales > Streptosporangiaceae > Planomonospora > Planomonospora alba. The sequence goes on along the minus strand of NZ_BAAAUT010000031.1, from coordinate 9,745 downwards.
ACACGCAGTGATCACTACGCTAATCGCGTAGTGTTCACTACATGACCGATGTAACTCCACCCGTCGACCCGGCGCTCGCCTTCGACAGCCCAGAGCTGGCCGTCGACGCCCTGCGCGCCTGGGTCGACGCCCGCCGCGACCTGGACGACCGGCGCGACGCCCTCGTGCGCGGCGCCCTCGCCGCCGGCGTCTCCCCCACCGAGATCGAACGCTGCGGTGTCGCTTCCCGCACCACCACCAACGCCATCCTGAAGAAGCACGGCGAGAAGCACGGCGCGATCCAGGTCGCGGTGCCGATCCCGCCCACCGTCGAGTACGCGGCACTGCTGGAGGCCCGCGCGTCCCAGCCGACCACTCCCGCCAGGGTCGGCAGCCCCGAACACAACGAGCAGACCATCCGCGCGGTCATGATGCGCCAAGCCGCTCAGCAGATCAGCAGCCCGCCCGACGACCCGGCCCTGACCGAAGACGCCTGGCTGCAACTTCTCGCCGTCCGCTACCGGCGCGCGTCCGACCCGGCCACCATCCCGCCGGCGGAGAAGGGATGGGCGGAGGGCTACTCCGCCGCGTGCATCCAGATCGCCGATGAGATCACCGCGATCCGCCGCCTCGGCGAGGCCGCCTTCACCCAGGTCTTCGACCCGGCCGAGGTCGCTGCGGGCCTCACGCACCTGGCCGAGACCAACCGCGACGAGCGCCGCTGAGCCCGCATCTGGTGATCACCTTCACGGCCTGCCCGCCATGATGGGCGGACCGCATCGCTGACGAAAGGCACCCGCGATGGAGTTGACCCGCATCATCCAGGACGAGACCGAAGACGGCACCCGGCCCGGAGCGCGAGCCTGGATCGTGTCCGGCGAGCACGGGGCCGTCCAGGTCGTGCTGTCGAAGATGGAGGGCCCCGACTGGCAGTTCGCCCCGGACGTCTTCCCCGCCGGGTGGAGCGGCACCTACCTCGGCTATCACGCGCCGGCCGCGCTGGGCGGCGAGGACGAGACCGAGATGGACTGCGTGCTGCTGCCGGGCGGCCGGTGCTTCTCCAGCGGGTCGGGCCTGCCTGCGATGGACATCGCGCGGGCGTGGGCCGCGGCCGGGTGCGATGACGGCGTGATTTGGGAGGCGGCGGAGCTGGCCTATCGGGTCCGTCTGGCCGCCAGCTCGTGGGACGGTCTGGACGCGCAGGGCCAGCGGGCGGCGCTGGTGTGCGCGGTGGAGTGCGCCCTGGCCGAGGCGGAGCGGGCGCGGGTGGCGGTCGCGAACGGGGACGCGCCGTGGTCGCGGGTCGCGGAGGCCGAGCAGAAGGTGGCGGCGGCCGAGGCCGAGCTGGTGGCGTTCACCGCCGAGCATCCGGCATAAAGATTGCGATCTACGGTGTAAAGCCCCGGGAGCCGCACGCCACTCTTCCGGGGAACCGTCCGAAGGGCCGGTCCCCCTCCCCCCATACCAGACACACAAGCACAGGTCATCCCATCGGTGCCGAAAAGCCCGCCCCGTACGGCGGCGCGCGGGCGCTCGGGACCGGTGGCCTGTGCGACCTCGCGCGCTTTACGCCGTAGATCGAAATCCTTGTGCCGGATTCCCCCGGCCCGCCCGCTCACGCCACCCACCGCGACTGGCGCACCCTGCGCGCCGCGACCTTCTCCAGCGCCGCAGCCCCCGCACCCGTCGCCGCGAACGCCGCCCGCACCGCCGCCAACCCCCGCAGCGCGTCCCCTGCCGAGCGGGCGCCCTCGAGGACCTGGACGCGGAAGCGCTGCGCCTCCGTCCGGCGCCGTGCCTCGGCTGCGGCGTGCTCCTGCGACGGCAGCACGTGCTTCAGCTCGCCGTCGCCGGTGATCCACCAGGTCAGCCGGTGCCGGATCATCGCCCGCAGGATCCGGCACCGCTCGTAGCGGGGCCTGCGCAGTGGCGGCGTCAGGTCCCCCCACCGCTGCCCGTCCGGCCGGGTGTTGAGCACGTGGTAGACGTCGCGGACTGTGGCCCCGGCCGCGAACAGGGGCCGCAGCAGAGACCGCAAGTCCTTGGCGGAGACGACTCGCAGCGGCGGGTTCTCCGCGCGCAGCCGCTCACACGCAGCGATCATGTCCTTCTTGGTGCCTGGCGTGACGGTGGCCGACCAGGCACTCGACGGTGGCGCGGAATCGGACATTTCCCGCGCGTGCGTAGGGAGAGTCTTCTCTCCTACAGAACCATCAGCACAGGGGGTGCAACTTCCTTCCACAGGGGTGTTGACCTGCGAAAACACAGGACGTTCCCGGACGGTCTCGACCGGCCACGGGACCTCGTCGTCGGCGTCCTCGACCGGCGCGTAGCTGTCCTCGATCGCCTGCAGCGCCGCGTCGTCCAGCAACTCCAGCGGAATCGTCAGCGCGTACTCGGCCGCGAGGTTGCCGAACCCGTCATCGAGGCGGCCCCGGAACGTCCCGGGGCGGAACCGCGGTGTCGAACCGGGCGTGATCGTCACGAGCAGGCCCACCGCGCGCATCCACGCCAGCTTGTAGGCCAGGGCCCTGCGCGAGCATCCCATCTCGGCCGTGAGGATGTCCCACGTCGCGCCGCGCTGAGGCGCGGTGACGTTGAACTTGTCCGAGCGCAGCATGAGCTGCCACGCCAGCGCCATGACGCCCCGCACCCAGTCGGAGCGGCGGCCGGCGGCGTCGGCCAGGTGGTCGACGGCCTGCTGCCACAGCCCGAGCGTGGGCGCGACGGTCAGGTGCGCGGGGATGGGTGATGTCAATGGGGGGGCGGATGGCCGACACGCCATGTCTGTTTTAGGGCGTGCTGGGCTATCCGCTTGGCGAGGTGCTATCGTCTCCTCCAAGCGTAGTTAGACACGCGAAAGGCGCTCAGCTCATCGGTTTGGCGGCCAGAGCAGAGATGTGATTCGCGTGCTGGGGATTGTTAAGTTGTCCATCTACCGGCGCGGACGAAGTTGGCGCTTCGTCCGCACCAGCGCCTCCCACTGGGAGGCGTTTTCTTTTGCCCTGAATCTCTCCTTGGCTGTGCGAGCCGTACGGCTACGCGTGGGTGCGGTCGCCGACGAGCGGCAGGGGCTCCTGCCGGGCGGGCGTGCCCGCGCCGAGGTCGTAGTCCAGCGCCTTGGCGAGCATCTGCTCGACGAACCGGCCGAAGGGGACGCCGTGCTTCTTGGCGAGCGTCTTGCCGAGCTTGACCAGCTCGGGATCGGTGAACGACACCGAGTGCCGTGCGACGACCACGCGGTCGGGTCCTGGGGTGCTGCCACTCATGGTCGCCCATCCTGCCGGACTCGGAATCGAAGATCCAGCGGAACGGCGTGTGTCGCTGCACTGAATCTCCTCCTTCGTTGGGCGTCCGCTGGACTGCTCACGGGTAGATCCTGACGCTCTCTATCCCGTGTTGCGGTCACGTTACTACGGTTACGCGCTCTGCGCGCAATAGGAGTATCTTCCTGACTTCTCCCGTGTCGCCCACGCTCTGAACGGATCGAGGAGACCTCGTAACGCCCCACCCGTCCTCCGCCGCCCACTAAGGTCACTCCGCCCGTCACAGACGCGCTGAGCGGGTCACAGAGATCGTTCCGTCGCTTCGGGATGCTCCTCGGTCGCACGTGCTGCTGGAACCCGGACGAGCCCCTGATCTCTGTCTTGCGACAAGTTGTCCTGGCAGCGGGGACACCAGTGCCTAATCTTGACGCATGGGTTCTATGAGAGGGTGATTCGCGAGTTGATGTCCGGCTTGTCGTAGCACGATCGGGCGGTTCTGCGGAATTTCGGCTGGTCAACGGGCTTGGGTGTGCTGGGCTCACGGGGTGAGCGAGCGCAAGCCGTACCCGAGCGACGTGTCCGACGAGCGGTGGGCCCTGATCGAGCCCGTGATCACCGCGTGGAAGGCCGCGCACCCCTCGGTCAGCGGCCACCAGGGCGCCTACGAGATGCGCGAGATCACAGGCGCCATCCTCTACCAGGGCCGGACCGGCTGCCAATGGGACTTCCTGCCGCACGACCTGCCGCCCCGCAGCGCGGTCTACTCCTACTTCGCCAAATGGCGCGACGACGGCACCGACCAGACCATCCACGACCTGCTGCGCTGGCACGCCCGGGAGAAACGGGGCCGATCAGCCGACCCGAGCCTGGTCGTGCTGGACACCCAGAGCGTGCACGCGGCGGCCGGCGTCCCCTCCGACACGACCGGCAGGGACGCGGGCAAAAAGGTGCCCGGCCGTAAACGCGGCCTGGCCGTGGACGTGCTGGGCCTCGTCGTCGCGGTCGTCGTCTCGGCGGCCTCGGCACACGACAACGCCACCGGCATCGCCCTACTGGACCGCATCACCGCGCAGAGCGACACCGTGCGCACCGCGCTGGTCGACCAGGGGTTCAAGAACGCGGTCGTCGCCCACGGCGCCGGCCTCGGCATCGACGTGCGGATCGTCGAGCGCAACCCCGCCGATCGGGGGTTCGCGCCCCAGCCCAAACGGTGGGTGGTGGAGCAGACCTACGGCACCCTGGCTCTGCACCGCCGTCTGGTCCGCGACTACGAACACCGCCCCACCAGCTCCGAATCGCGCGTGTACTGGGCGATGAGCGACGTGATGACCCGCCGCCTGACCGGCGCCTCCACCCCGTCCTGGCGCAGCGCGTGACCGGGCGGGAGCCGATCCCAGGGCTGCTGGAGCGGATCGACGCACGCAAGGCCGCCCTGGCCGACGAGGCCGAACAGACCCGCACCCGGATCGGCGAACTCGCTGTGCGGCTGCGTGAACTCGACGAGGCGATCGACCATCTGCAGATCACCCGCAAGACCCTCCTCGCGCTCGCCGACGAAGACGGCGCCGAACCGCCCGCACCGCCGCCCGCGCTACCCGACCACCCCGCCTACCAGCAGATCCTGACCGTCTTCGCCGACGCCGACCGGCCTCTGCGCGCCCGCGACCTGTGCAAGGCCCTGGACCTGCCCATCGTGGCCAAGAACACCGAGAACATCCGCTCCGAACTCAAGCGCCTGGTCGGCCGCGGCATTCTCCTCGAGACCGAGCCCGGCTTGTTCACTCGGCCGCGCGCATAGTCCGGCAGCGAGCCCCCTGACCAGCCCGCCTTCTCCAACATCAACGACGAAAAGGACCTCGACTCGCGAATCGCCCTCTGAGTGCGTCGATGGCGCGGTTCGAGGAACTGGCGGCGGAGCTGGAGAGGAAGCGGCTGGAGCAGAAGGCTCTGGAGGAGGCCTTGGTAGAGGAGGCCCGGAGATTGCGGACGGCGGGGATCCAGCAGCGGTTACTGGGCCGGCTGCTGGCGGAGGCGACGGGCGGGAAGCCGGAGACGGCTCGGAAGTGGCTGCAACGACACGGAGTGAGCGAGGATCCGAGGGACTCGTGATCTTCGTTTCGCGGCGAGCCAGTAGTAACGGCGTAGGAAGCAGCGGATATGTGGGTCAGCGATCCGCACGTTACCGCTCACTCACGCAAGCGAAGATCCGCTCTCCTTCTTCGGGGAGAAGACGGAACGGAAGACCGAGGTAGACCCCGAAGTCCAGGACCGACTGCTCCGCCAGGACGTCGAAGCCGCACCCGCTGTAGAAGACCTCCAAGCCGCTGCCTGCGCGGAAGTGGCCGTACGCCAGGTGGAAGCCGAGCTGGAAATACACCTGCAGGCATCGGGTCAGCAGCGCCGACCCGATGCCCTGACCACGTGCCTGTTCGTCAACGGCCACCGCGCGGATCTTCACCACCGTGGTGAGGGCCTCGATCATGACCTCGAAGGGAACGCCGCGATCCGCCGCGCTCGCCACGACCGGCGGAGGAAGGGAAACCGCGTTCAACGCCCCGATCAGGTGACCATCACGGTCCTGGACGATCAGCGGAACCGATAGGCCTGCCATCGCATGGGCTGCGGCCTCCTCGGTCCGCTCCAGCACTGTTTCGAGGAACCGGTGCTTCATAGCCTTCCTGCCGGCGGACAAGCCGAGAGGGAGCAGCCAGCCGAGAGCTCCCCCGCGCAACGCCGAGAGGAGAACGTCCTCATGCTCGACGCCAGCGAGTTCCAGAAGCTCTAGCCAGCGGTCGGCCTCACCATCGGCCAGCGTCCGGATCTTCGTGCCGTTCGGGCCTGACCATCCGCGGGCGAGGCGCTCGGGAGTGATGGTCGGGATGCGTCCGCTGCCGCCTGGGATCTTCCGTGAGGGGGCCATGATCGGACCGTACCTGCGCGTCCTGGCGCAGGCCATGAGTACGGCGGCCGCGGCCGCTGTTGGGCGGTTCCTTTCGCCCGGGTCCACGCGTAGGTGCGGAGCGCCTGGCTGCCCCTTCTCCGGTGCCGTCTCAGGTTGGTCACTTCACGTACGGACACCAGCACACCTTGCTACGGTTGCGGCGCTTCGATCCCCTCGCGCGAAGGAGCTTCTGTGAAGCGTCTCAGCACGTGCCTGCTCACCATCTGCCTGTCCGCCGCCCCGGCCGCGGTCTTGGCCGCCCCAGCCGATGCGGCGGCCGTACCGAAGGGAACGAAGAAGGCCACCATCGTGAAGATCGTGGACGGCGACACCATCGACGTGCGATTCACCCGCACAAGCCGTCCGGTGCGAGTGCGACTGCTGGAGGTCAACACCCCCGAGCGAGGCCAGTGCTGGTACAAGGAAGCAACCGCGCGGACCGCCGCGCTGCTGCCGGTCGGTAAGACCGTACGGCTGCTGGCCGATAAGGACCCCAAGGACCGCTATGGGCGCTCCCTCTTCTACGCCTGGAACGCCGGCGGCACGTTCGTCAACCGCAGCCTCGTGCGCTACGGGTACGGCAAGGCCGTGCTCTACAAGCCGAACGACAAGTACATTCAGGTGATGCGTGCTGACGAGGCCAAGGCCAAGCGGGAGAGGCTACGTATCTGGTCGGGCCGGTGTGGTGCCAGCAGTGCTCCCGCGCCGACGCCGCGACCGACGCCGAGCGAGGACTCAGGCAACGCCCTCGATCCTCGCTACCGGACCTGCGCCGAGGCCAACCGCAATGGCTACGGTCCGTACCGGCGTGGCGTGGACGCTGAGTACGCGTGGTATCAGGACCGCGATGGCGATGGGCTGGTCTGCGAGCCCTGACACCCTCGGTCGGCAAAGACCGGAACGCCGACGCCGGTGAGGGCGTCGATCAGGTCGGCCCGTCGGCCCGTCGGGCCGCGGTCAGATCGTGCACCGCCCCGGGCAACGCGGGCGAGACCCACACCAGGCGGCTGGCCGGATCGGCGAGGAACTGAACGTTGGCCCCGTGCCGGTAGTAGTACGGCCTGTCGTCGGCCAGCCGGTCGATCGGGATGAGCGTGCCGTCGCCGACGGCGTAGGCCAGGCGCGAGGCATTCCCCGCGGCGGTGTGCACGTCGGCGACCAGGTCGACCGCCTCGCGCACGTAGCGCCAGGCGGTGGTGGTACCGATGGCGAACCCGTCGGTCAGACGGGCATAGGTGTCACCGCCCGCGTAGATGGGCCAAGACCAGGAGGGCTTGCTGCCCAGAGCCGAGGCGGCGCCATCGGGAGCGCCGTTGTGCGCGGTGGGCGCGGATCAGGTCGGCCAGGCGGAGGAGGGTGCGGCCGGCAGCGAAATCGCGGCACGGTAAGACAGCAACGAGGCTCCCGGTTAGGGGATCGAATCTTGGTCGACTGCTGTTTTAAGGGACCTCCTCTTATCTCATCCCAGTCCTCCTTCGCGTCTGCGCTGATCAGCGCCACTAGGTTGAAAAGGGCTCAATTTTTGTCATCCAAGCGCAATGACTATTCCCAGAACTGAAGAATAATCTCTTCTAGTTCGTCAGACAACAAAGGCTCGGCTTCCTCGTGGTCATTCCATTCATCAGGCTCCTCTTCGACTAGGGTGCGCAGAATAACTCGCATATTCCATCTAATGCCCTCCTTGCCGAGGTCAAAGACGGGCGGACTTTCTCTTGGATCAGTTATTTCAACAGCGGATAATTTACCAGAAGTGGATTCCAGGATCCCCACCCACACGTCTGTCTCGATCGCAGATTCTTCAAAATCCAACTCTACAGGAGGGCCATCCCACAACTCAAACCATACGTTCAAGAACTGTGTATCGAAGTTTGTTTCAATGCGCACCAGATTCGATGTAGAGACGACCCAGTTATGGTCACCCTCAGAGATTTCCTTGTCGGTATTTACAGAACTATTTCCCGGACCTTCCCAATCCATAATTTGAATGAGTGAGTATTGAACCCCGGCAACATCACACATTTTTTTCAGGAGACGAGAATTTGTGGACATCGCGGCATTTCCTTTCCGGTATTGGCAACAGGGCGTGGCGTGAGCATAACTCTAGTCATGCTCACGCCACATCCTTATTATACACTACCCTTCAATTTTAAATTCTACTGGACGTCGATATAGAACGGATCTCTTCTAATTATGCGATTGTTCTCATACCAGGCACCCAAAGCCTCCCCGAACTTCTGATTTTGTATAGCATTGATCAGTCTTACTGAGAACGCATATGGGGGATCTGCATATCTGGATCCCTTCTCGGTCGACGCGAACGGAAATTCATCGCAATTAAGCGCCTTGTTTCCATGTTTCTTAATACTTGATGGCCAGGATGCTCGAATCTCTTTTTTGCAGAACGATCTCGAATGAATTCTCTGATCCCTGGATTCGGTAACGCTAGCGAGTCTAAATAGGGGAGACCATCGACTCCCGCCGGGAATTACCTTGCTCGTTCTAGGCGGATAATCCGGGAAAAGGGGGCCAGGAACGCTGGGTACCGTCGCCTCCCCATCCGTGCTCTCTAGAGCATGTTTAATATGGTCATACTGCTGCGGCCATGTCACACCATCTTCGTTCCTATCAGTCCTTCTGATGGTGAGATACATGACCTGATTCGTATTTATGCATCCACCATTTTTATAGTATGTAAGATATTCGGCCGAGTCGCAACGAACTCGCACAGCAGCTGTAGCCGAGGAGTTCTTTCTATATTGAGCCCTAACTTCTGTGACGACGTTATAAGGGCTGATATTGCACTGCTCCACACCATCTACCATGGCCGTCTTGGCCGTCTCAAAGGTCCACGAGACTTGCCATTCCGATGAAGAGGAAGATCTCCAAGTAGAGAGTGGTTCGTTTGGATTTCCCTGACTATCGACTTGCTTACACGTCCCAGATTCGCTCCATACCACGTTGTACAAGCTAATATAGGGGTTCGTCATAGTCCCCCAGATGAGCTTATCTATCGGGAGGACGTGTGCATATAGAGTAAACCGACGAGAATTCTGTTGCGTGCGCACCTTATACTGCACATTGAATACGGCTACACCGGTCAGCTTCCATCCGGTTTTTGTCTTGACCCAGTCACGGGCAATCATTGTCCCGGCCTGGCACCAAGCGAACCTGTTCTTAGTGTAACCGTCGAGGCTCATGGAAAGTTCCATGTTATCTTCACACTCTTTACGAGTGATGTCCTCTGCCTCTGTCTTCTTCGAAGGAAGGAAGACCGGCTTAGTTGGTGTAGGCGTCGGCTGTAGCGCAGTGACTCCGGACCGGCTGGATATAGAGCCCGACTGGCACGGGCCCAGATCGTCCCACTCGGCATAGACGCCCGGTTCCTCACCAGGATCAGTCCATTCAGTGGTCAGTTCCCACGTGTGTCCCTTCCAGGACACCTTGGCACCCCACGTGTATGTTTTTGTAGCCGACCACTCCGGCTGATCACACGTCACCGTCGGCGTCGGCGTCGGCGTCACTGTCGGCGTCGGCGTCACTGTCGGCGTCGGCGTCACTG
>NZ_BAAAUT010000030.1:0-90410 GCF_039534085.1 Planomonospora alba | reverse complement strand
TTCGCTTCGTTGTGTCTTCATTCTTTCAGAACCGCTTTTCCGTGTCAATTTGACCAGGTTTGCGATTCCTTCCGGAATTCCGACCGCTCCGTCTCCGGAGCAACCCTTCGAACTTACCAGCCCTTGAGCGACTCTGCGAGTCGATCTCTGGAACCGTTGGTTTCAAAGGGTTGTCGACAAGCGGGGCAAACCACGCCGAAGTCACCGGAGTGAAGTGGAGTGGGTTTGCGCCGGATCTCGGCGACGTCAAAAGATTAGCAGCCCCGCCGACCACTCATGACCGGACGGCCGGCCAGGTGGGTGGAGCAGAGTGCGACAAAGGGGACAACGCGCCCCGGGACTCGTTCATTCCCTGATCGGGATCGAAGACCCGGAACCATAGACTCGACGGGGTGAGCAGCGAGATGCCGCCTACGGCGAAGAAGGTCCCCAGCGAGCGCGTCCACCACGGGGACACCGTGATCGACCCCTACGCATGGCTGACGGTCAAGGACGATCCCGACACGATCGCCTATCTCGAGGCCGAGAACGCCTATACCCAGCAGATGACCGGCCACCTCAAGTCCCTCCAGGAGACGATCTTCCAGGAGATCAAGGGTCGGACCCTGGAAACGGACCTGTCCGTCCCCACCCGCAAGGGCGACTGGTGGTACTACTCCCGCACCGAGGAGGGCAAGCAGTACGGCATCCAGTGCCGCCTCGCCGCCGACGGCGACACCCCTCCGGAGCTGAGGGCCGGCGAGCCGCTCCCCGGTGAGCAGATCATGCTCGACGGCAACGAGCTGGCCGGCGACAGCGACTTCTTCTCCCTCGGCACCAGCTCGGTGAGCCCGGACGGCACCCTGCTGGCCTACTCGGTGAACTTCACCGGCGACGAGCGCTTCACCCTGAGGATCAAGAACCTCGTCACCGGCCAGACCCTCGCCGACGAGATCCCCGGCATCTTCTACGGCGGCGCCTGGTCCGCCGACGGGACCACGTTCTTCTACACGACGGTCGACGAGGCGTGGCGCCCCTACCGGGTCTACCGGCACACCGTCGGCACCCCGGCGGACCAGGACGTGCTCGTCCACGAGGAGGAGGACGAGCGGTTCTGGATCGGCGTCGGCCTCACCCGCAGCGAGCGCTACCTCATCCTCTCCGCCGGAAGCAAGATCACCAGTGAGATCCGGATCCTGGAGGCGGACGACCCCACCGGCGAGTTCCGCGTCGTACGGCCCCGCGAGACCGGCGTCGAGTACGGCATCGACCACGCCGGCGACCACTTCCTGGTCCTGCACAACAAGAACGCCGAGAACTTCGAGCTGGCGACCGCGCCGATCGACGACCCCGGGACGTGGACGCCGCTGATCACGCACCGCGAGGACACCCGGCTGCTGGACGTCGACGCCTTCTCCGGCCACACCGTCGTGCACTTCCGCCGCGACGGCCTGACCGGTATCCGCATCCTGCCCGCAGGCGGCGAGCCGTACGAGATCCCCATGCCGGAGCCGATCTACGACGTGGCGCCGTCGGGGAACCCGGAGTTCGTCACCGGCCGGCTCCGCCTGGGCTACACCAGCATGGTCACGCCCCCGTCGGTCTACGACTACGACCTGCGGACGCGGGAGCTGATCCTGCTCAAGCGCAAGCCCGTGCTCGGCGGCTACGACCCGGCCGACTACGAGCAGTTCCGCGAGTGGGCGACCGCCCCGGACGGCACCCGCGTGCCGATCTCGATCGCGGTCAGGAAGGGCACCGAGCGGCCCGCCCCCACCGTCCTGTACGGCTACGGCAGCTACGAGATCTCGGTCGACCCGTCGTTCTCGGTGGCCCGGCTCAGCCTGCTGGACCGCGGATTCGTCTTCGCCGTCGCGCACATCCGGGGCGGCGGTGAGATGGGCCGCCGGTGGTACGAGGACGGGAAGTTCCAGAAGAAGAAGAACACCTTCACCGACTTCGTCGCCTGCGCCGAGCACCTCAAGGCGACCGGCTGGTCCTCGGGCGTCGTCGCGCGGGGCGGGTCGGCCGGCGGGCTGCTGATGGGCGCGGTCGCCAACCTCGCGCCGGACGCCTTCGCGGGCGTGGTCGCCGAGGTGCCGTTCGTGGACGCGCTGAACACGATCCTCGACCCGTCGCTCCCGCTCACCGTCATCGAGTGGGACGAGTGGGGCGACCCGCTGCACGACCCGGACGTCTACCACTACATGAAGTCGTACTCGCCGTACGAGAACGTGGGCGACCGGGTCTACCCGCCGATCCTCGCGATCACCAGCCTCAACGACACCCGCGTGCTCTACCACGAGCCCGCCAAGTGGATCGCCCGGCTCCGCGAGGTGGCCGAGGGCGGGCCGTTCCTGCTCAAGACGGAGATGGGCGCCGGGCACGGCGGCCGGAGCGGCAGGTACGACTCCTGGCGCGAGGAGGCGTTCGTGCTGTCCTGGATCCTCGACACGGCGAAGGTGACGCGATGATCTCCGGCGGCTACCGGGCGGCCGAGGACCGCTACGACGGGCGGCAGCCGTACAACCGGGTGGGGCGGAGCGGGCTCAAGCTGCCCGCGGTCTCGCTGGGGCTCTGGCACAACTTCGGCGACGACAAGCCGTTCGAGACGCAGCGGGCCATCCTGCGCCGGGCCTTCGACCTCGGGGTGACCCACTTCGACCTGGCCAACAACTACGGCCCGCCGTACGGCTCGGCGGAGACCAACTTCGGGCGGCACCTGCGGGAGGACTTCGCGCCCTACCGCGACGAGCTGGTCATCTCCACCAAGGCCGGCTACGACATGTGGCCCGGCCCGTACGGCGAGTGGGGGTCGCGCAAGTACCTGCTGGCCAGCCTGGACCAGTCGCTCGCGCGCATGGGCCTGGAGTACGTCGACATCTTCTACAGCCACCGGCCCGACCCGGACACTCCGCTGGAGGAGACGATGGGCGCGCTGGACCAAGCGGTCCGGTCGGGGAAGGCGCTGTACGCGGGCGTCTCGTCCTACACGCCGGAGCAGACCGCCGAGGCGGCGCGGATCCTGCGTGAGATGGGCACGCCGCTGCTGATCCACCAGCCGTCCTACTCGATGCTCAACCGGTGGATCGAGGGCGGCCTGCTGGACGTGCTGGAGGCCGAGGGCGCGGGCTGCATCGCGTTCTCGCCGCTGGCGCAGGGCATGCTGACCGACCGCTACCTGGGCGGCGTCCCGGAGGGGTCGCGGGCCGCGCAGGGCCGCTTCCTGAAGCCGGAGATGCTCACCGAGGAGACCATGCGGCACGTGCGCAGACTCAACGAGATCGCGGCGGCGCGCGGGCAGTCGCTGGCGCAGATGGCGCTGGCCTGGGCGCTGCGGGACCGCCGGGTGACCTCGGTGCTCGTCGGGGCGAGCAGCGTGGCGCAGCTGGAGGACAACCTCGCGGCGGTGCGGAACCTGTCGTTCACCGCGGAGGAGCTGGCGGCCATCGACGAGGACGCGGTCGAGGCGGGCATCGGCATCCGGGCCGCCGGCTGACGGTGCCGCCCGGCGTCAGAGGGCCTCGTTGCGCTGCAGGTAGGCGAACGAGGCCCAGCCGGGCAGGACCGGGAACCAGAAGGTGAGCAGCCGGTACAGCAGCACGGCGGAGGTGGCGACCTCCTTGGGGAGCCCGGCGATGGTGAGGCCGCCGATGAGGGCGGCCTCCACCGCGCCTAGACCGCCGGGCGTGGGGGCGGCCGAGCCGATGGCGTTGCCGGCGAGGAAGACCACGGCGACGGCGGCGAAGTTGATGGAGCCGCCGAAGGCGCGCACGCACGCGTCCAGGCAGACGACGAAGAAGACGGTCAGCAGCAGGGTGCCGGTGAAGCCCTCGGCGATCTTCCGGGGGGACTGGAGCACGTCCAGCAGGCGGGGGACGACGCCGGAGAAGAGCGAACGCATGCGTGAGGTCACCATGCGGCGCAGGCGCGGCACGCCCATGAGGAAGAGCACCAGCACCGCCACGGCCAGCAGCACGAAGACCAGGGTCCGCGACGGGGTGAAGGACGCGGCCGTGCCGGAGCCGGTGATGTAGGCGAACAGCAGCAGCAGCCCGATGTGGAAGGCGAGCCCGATGAGCTGGGAGGCGCCCACGCTCGCCACCGCCTGGCCCGGCGGGATGCCGCGCTTCTGCAGGTAGCGGGTGTTGATGGCGACGCCGCTCACCGCGGCCGGGGCGACCAGCTTCACGAACGACCCGGCGAACTGCACGAGGACGGTACGGCCGAGCGGGAGCTTCTCCGGCACGAAGCCCATGAGCATCAGGGCGGCGGCGACGTAGCTCAGCATCGCGGCGGCGAACGCCACCCCGGTCCAGCCCCACTCCGCCGAGGTGACCAGGTTCAGGTTGGCCACCGTCAGGGAGGAGAGCAGGAAGTAGGCGGCGAAGGCGCTGGCGATGATCGTGAAGAGGGTCCGGGGGCGGAAGCGCTCCAGGCGGACCACCTCGACCTCGGCCCGGGGCTCCAGCGCGACGATGTGCTCCCGGATCGCGGGCAGCAGCTCCTTGTTCCTGCTCAGCGCCGATCGGGTCTCGCGGGTCAGCGCGATCCGCTGCAGCAGCGGGAGCGCCGCGGCCAGCGTGCCCGGTCCCGCCACGGCCGCCGCGGCGCGGACCGCGCGCTCGGCGCCGACCCGGAGGCCGAGGTAGGTCAGCAGCTGGGCGACGTCGAGGCTGAGCAGCAGGTCTCCGGCGGCGATCTCGCCGCTGCGCACGTCGGTCAGGACGACCTCGCCCTTCTCTCCGACGTGGATGCTGTGGCCGTTCAGCCGCCGGTGGGCCAGGCGCTGGACCTGCAGCAGGAGGAGCTGCTCCCAGATCCGGGCGAGCAGGTCGTCGTCGATCTCCTCGTCGGGGATGTCCTCCAGCGCGCGGGTCGGCATGTGCTCGTAGACCAGCAGGGCGGCGTCGGAGCCGATCTCGCTGGTGCCGACGAGGTGCGGGGTGCTGGCCCCGGCCGCGTGCACGGCGTGGGCCATGAGAGCCTCGCGCTCCAGCTCCGCGCGGAGCGAGCGGATGGCCTTGCGGCGGGTCTCCGGGCTGAGCCGGATCCGCCGCCACAGGCGGTAGAGCAGGCCGGCGACCTGGCGGTCGCGGTCGAGGACGGTGACGTCGAGGCGGCTGCCGTCCCGCAGTCCGACGGCGTATCTGCGGCTGCTCTGCTGGTCGTCGTCGAGCCTGCGGGCCTTGACCGGCTGGAAGCCGAGCTTGCGGACGGCGGCGACGATCGCGCTGCCGGGCGGGCGGGTGTTGGGGCTGCCCACGCCGTACAGCGTGGCGTAGCCGACGGCGAGGCCGACCAGGACGGAGACGACGATGCCGAGGACGGTGGCGGCCAGTCCGGCGAAGAGCGCGATCGCGTTCACCGCGACCGCCGTCCACAGGGCGGCGCGCCAGGTGGGGCGGTTGGAGATCCGCATCGCGGTGGCGTAGGCGATGATCGAGGTGAGCAGCGTGTTGAGCGGCTCGACCCCGCTGCGCCCGCCGGTGAGCAGCTGCCGCAGGTCCTCGGCGCCGGCGGCGATGATCCACTCGCCGAGGACGAAGGAGAGCACCATCCCGGCGATGGCCGCGAACAGGCCTTCGGCGACGCGCAGGCCGTCGCGGTGGATCACCCGCTCGACCGCGTAGGCGGCGGGGATGGCGAGCATGGCGCCGCCGCCCAGCACCCCGACCAGGCCGCTCAGCAGGAACGGCACGCGCCGGGTGCCCTCGGTGACGTCGGCCTCCAGGCCGTTGAGCGTCTTCTTGGCCACCAGCGCGAGCAGGATGACGGCCGCCAGGACGAGCAGGGTCGCCAGGAAGCGCAGGGCGTCGGAGGGGCGCCGGATGCGCTGGGGCAGCAGCGGCTCGACCACGAGCACGGCGGAGTCGCCGCCGCCGGACGGTGCGCCGGTGGCGGGAGCCGTGTCGCCGCGTTCCTTGATAATCCTCACCGCCTGCGATTCTGCCCGTTTCGCGCTACATCCGCGTCACCGATCTTTCCTTCCAGTCTCCACCGCGGCCGCGGGGCGTATCCCACCGGCCTCCGCGCTGCCCGGCCGGGCCGGCTCCATGCCCTTCTCCTGCGGCTCTCCCCGGGGGGAACGCCCGGCACGGCGCCGCCGCCGTGCTCGTTTCGATTTCGTCTCAGGTTCCGAGGGTGTTCATCCCGGACGCGCCGTGGACCGGTTTCCCCCGGAAACGCCCTGCCTTCGAGACGGAGAATTGACTTTCCCGTTCTCGGGATCGGCGGGCCGGATCGGCGGTGACCTGGAAAGCTCGTCATCATGCGTCATCGCCTGCCCGTCGCCGGTGCGCCGCCTCCACCCGGAACACGCCCGGAGGGCCGCGCCGGAGGCCCCCCGGGCATCCCCCAGGCGTGCTCCGGCCGCCGCACGCCCGTCAAGGGGCTCCGGAGAACATCCGATGCACCGATCTGACGCTGCTCGATAACAAATGTCGAGCGGGTCTTACTGATTCCGTTCATCCCCGATATGTTCCGTTTGATCGCGATCACGGGGGATTTTCCCGCTTCACTGGTGTTAGAGGAGTTTCGCATGCGCGCACGCGCGTACAAGGGGTTACTCGCCGCCGTCACCGCGGTCTCGGCCATGGCCCTGCCCGTCGTCTCCGCCACCTCCGCCGGCGCGAGCGCCACCCCGGACCCCACGGCGTTCAGCCGGACCGTCAAGGCCCCCGCCGTCAAGCGGCACCTGCAGAAGTTCCAGGAGATCGCCGACGCGAACGGCGGCACCCGCGCCTCCGGCACCCCCGGCTACGACGCCTCGGTCGCCTATGTGGCCGACCGGCTGCGCAGGGCCGGTTACCGGGTGACCCTGCAGGAGTTCGAGTTCCCCTTCTTCCGTGAGATCACCGCGACCACGATGAGCCGGGTCGCGCCCGCGGCGAAGACCTACACCCGGATGACCGACTTCCGGATCATGACCTACTCCGGCTCGGGCACCGTCACCGCGCCGGTCCAGGCCGTGGACGTGACGATCCCGCCGAGCGAGACGCCCAACAGCTCCACCTCGGGCTGCGAGGCGAGCGACTTCGCCGGCTTCACCCCCGGCAACATCGCGCTCATGCAGCGCGGCACCTGCAACTTCCAGGTCAAGGCGGAGAACGCCCAGGCCGCCGGGGCCAAGGGTGTGATCATCTTCAACGAGGGCCAGCCCGGCGAGGGCGCGAACGACCGCCGGGTCCTGCTCAACGGCAACCTCAACGCGCCGACCACGAACATCCCGGTCGTCGGCACCACCTACGCGGTCGGCCAGGAGTTGGCCGCCCCCGGCACCACGGTCACCCTGAGCGCCCAGACCGAGGGCGACCCGCAGCGCAAGACGCACAACGTGCTGGCCGAGAGCCGCTGGGGCGCGGCGGACAAGATCGTCATGCTCGGCGCCCACCTCGACAGCGTCACCGAGGGCCCCGGCATCAACGACAACGGCTCGGGCAGCGCGGGCATCCTGGAGACCGCGATCAGGGTCGGGAACCTGCCCACCAGGAACAAGCTGCGCTTCGCCTTCTGGGGCGCCGAGGAGCTGGGCCTGCTCGGCTCCGAGCACTACGTGGCCAACCTCTCCGCCGAGGAGAAGGCCAAGATCAAGCTCTACCTGAACTTCGACATGATCGGTTCGCCGAACTACACCTTCGGCATCTACGACGGCGACGACTCCGACGGCGTCGGCTCCCCGGCCGGCCCCGCGGGCTCCGACAAGATCGAGAAGACCTTCGAGAAGTACTTCCGGCTGGTGCGCCAGCCGTACACCGGCACGGACTTCACCGGCCGCTCGGACTACGGCCCCTTCATCGAGGTCGGCATCCCGGCCGGCGGCCTGTTCACCGGCGCCGAGGGCATCAAGACCGAGGCGGAGGCCGCGAAGTTCGGCGGTGAGGCCGGGGTGGCGTACGACAAGTGCTACCACCAGGAGTGCGACACCATCGCCAACATCAACGACAAGGCCCTGGCGGTGAACAGCGGCGCGATCGCCTTCGCCGCACTCACCTACGCCTACAGCCCGTCCCTGCCCGGCGGCGGCACCCCCGGCACCAACACGCCGGGGACCGGCGGCGGCGGCCTCGACCACGGCCACGACCACGACCACACCGGTGAGCTGAGCTAGCCGCACCACGCGGGAGCACCGGGAAGGGGGTACGGCCGCCGGCCGTACCCCCTTCGCCGTTTCGCGGATAAAGTCGGGGACATGCCGCGCGAACTGCAGATCCTGGGGGCGTGTCCGCTGGACTGCCCGGACACGTGCTCATGGGTGGTGACCGTGCGGGACGGCGCGGCCGTCAAGATGCGCGGCAACCCCGACCAGCCCTACACCCGCGGCGCGCTGTGCGTGAAGGTCAACCGCTACCTGGAGCAGACGCGCTCGCCCGAGCGCGTCCTGCACCCGATGCGGCGCGTCGGTCCCAAGGGCTCCGGCGTGTTCGAGCGCATCTCCTGGGACGAGGCGCTGGAGGAGATCTCCGTACGGCTGCGCGCGATCGTCGACGAGCACGGCGGCGAGGCGATCTGGCCGTACGTCGGCACCGGGAGCCTGGGCTATCTGCAGGGCTGCGAGGGGATCGCGGGCCGGCGGTTCTGGAACGCGCTCGGCGCCTCCCGGCACCACCTGAACATCTGCTCGGCGGCGGGCAACGAGGGCCTGCGCCAGATCAACGGCACGCCCGGCGGCATGGACCCCGAGGACTTCGCGCTCTCCAAGCTGATCCTGCTGTGGGGCACCAACACCCTGACCAGCGGGCACCACCTGTGGAAGTTCATCCAGGAGGCCCGCGCGGCCGGGGCGCACGTGGTGGCGATCGACCCGGTCCGGACCCGCACCGCCGAGCAGGCCGACGAGCACCTGCCGATCCGGCCGGGCACCGACGCGGCCCTGGCGCTCGGCCTGCTCCACGTGGTGCTGGCCGAGGGCGCCCAGGACGACGACTACCTGGCTCGGCACACCGAGGGCTGGGAGGACTTCCGCGAGGAGATCCTGCGCCACCCCCCGGCGCGCGTGGCGGAGATCACCGGCCTGCCGGAGGAGGACGTCAGAGCCCTGGGCCTGCGCCTGGCGCACACCCGCCCCACCGGCATCCGCGCCACGATGGGCATCCAGCGGCACGCGGGCGGCGGCGCCGCGCTGCGCGCGCTGGCGGCGATCCCCGCGGTGACCGGCGACTGGCGCCGTCCCGGCGGCGGGCTCGCCTACTCCACCAGCGGCCACATCCACCTGAACATCGACACCCGCGACGACCTGCTGGCCCGGCCGGTCCGCACGCTCACCATGACGCGGCTCGCCTCCCAGCTGGACGAGTCGGTGAAGTGCCTGTGGGTCTACGCCGCCAACCCGATGGCCTCCTCGCCCGACCAGAACCGCATCAGGGAGAAGCTGCTCCGCGAGGACCTGTTCACGGTCGTGATGGAGCAGTTCCCGACCGACACCGTGGACTACGCCGACATCGTGCTCCCGGCGACCATGCAGACCGAGCACATGGACCTGCACGCCGGCTACGGGCACATGTACCTGCTGTGGAACGAGCCGGCCACGGCGCCGGCGGGCGAGTGCCTGTCCACCACCGAGACGTTCCGCCGCCTGGCCCGGCACATG
This sequence comes from Planomonospora alba, assembly GCF_039534085.1. Classification (NCBI taxonomy): domain Bacteria; kingdom Bacillati; phylum Actinomycetota; class Actinomycetes; order Streptosporangiales; family Streptosporangiaceae; genus Planomonospora; species Planomonospora alba. Next base: position 80,842 of record NZ_BAAAUT010000030.1, on the reverse strand, counting down.
GGGCTGACGGAGCCGTCGCTGTACGACTCCGACCTGGAGCTCGCCGAGCAGCTGCTGTCCTCCGGCCACCCGTCCCTGGAGGGGATCACGCTGGACCGGCTCCGCAAGGAGGGCTGGGTCCGGCTGAACGTGCCGCGGCCGTTCCTGCCCTTCGCCGAGGGCTTCCCGACGCCCTCGGGCCGGCTGCGCTTCCCGCAGGGCCCGGCCTACGTGCCGCCGCACACCGCCACGGCCTCCCGGGAGCGGTACCCGCTGGCGCTGGTCACCCCGGCTCCGCACACGTTCCTCAACACGACCTTCGGCAACAACCCCGAGCTGCTGCGCCGCTCCGGCGGGCCCCGGGTCGCGGTGAACCCGCAGGACGCGGCGGCGCGGGGCCTGTCCGCCGGGCAGCGGGTGCGCGTGTTCAACGACCACGGCGCGTTCGAGGCCGAGGTGGAGATCAGCGAGCGGGTACGGCCCGGCGTGGTGGCCTCCACCAAGGGGCACTGGCGCAAGCTGAGCCCGGGCGGCACCACGGCCAACGCCGTGGTGGGCGAGCGCGACGCCGACCTGGGCCGGGGCGCCGTCTACCACGACAACCTCGTGGAGATCGCTCCCGTCTGAGCCCGTCTGAGCCGGGCCTACCGGCGGCGGCCCCGCGGCCCGCCGGACGCTCCCGGCTCGGCGTCCCGGTCCGCGGCCCTCTCCACCGCCCGGTCCGCGGCGGCCGTCCGCTCCCCCGCCCGATCCGCCCGCACGAACGCCTTCAGGCATCCGGTGAGCTTCTCCACCAGGGCGAGCACGTCCGCCCGGCGCTCGGCGTGGAGCCAGGGCCAGGACACCCAGACCGGCAGGGAGAGCACGACGATCACGAGGATCGGCAGGATGAGCAGCGCGACGACCGCCACGCGCTGCCACCGAGCGAGGGTGAGCATGGATCCCCCCTGGAAGGCCGCGAAGGGGGGCACCTGACGTCCCGACGGGCCCAACGCTACCGCGCCGCCGCGCGCTACGCACGCGAAACTCGCACATCCTTTCGAAAACGCGCCAACATCCCGGACCCCGCCACCGCAGGCCGGATCGGTGGAAAACCCGAGGTAGGCGGGATCGGCGGCTCGGGGTGGAATCAGGGTCGCTCCCCGATGCGGGCGAGGGAGCCGAGAAGGCAGCCTGAGGACATGAAAGACGAACTGACCCGACGTGACGAGATGTCCCTCGCCGGCGCGGCCCTGCGCGGCGCGCCCTGGAAGGCCGCCGCGGTGACCGGCGGCGTGGCGGCGGCCGGCAGTTTCGGCCTGGGCGCGATCCTCCCCGGGGACGCCGACCTCACCTGGGCGCTCTGCCTGGGCATCGCCCTCTTCTCGCTGGTCGCCGCGGTCGGCTCCGCCGCCCGGCCGAACTCCGGCGACCGGGTGACCCGGCAGGCCCGGCTCTGGGCGCTGCGCCGCCCGTGGCGCTTCTCGCTCTATCCCGCACTCGGCTCCGCCGCGCTGATGTATCCGGTGCAGCTGATCGTCGACCAGCAGGGCCCGTTCAGCGCGGCCCTGGACTCGCTCCAGGGCGGGGTGGCGGTCTATCTGATCACCGCCGTGCTGGCCCTGGTCCTGCGGGGCCGGGGGCAGGCGTCCCTGCCCCACGGCCGCTGAGCGGTCACGCCTGGCCGGACGCGGCCCGCTCCCTCTCCGCCTCGCTCCGGCAGACGCAGAACTCGTTCCCCTCCGGGTCGAGCATGGTCACCCAGCCGGTCCCGTCGGGGTTGCGCCGGTCCGCCTGGATGGTCGCGCCGAGACCCAGCAGCCGCTCGACCTCCTGGTCGCGGGTGCTGTCCTCGGAGCCGGTGACGTCCAGGTGGACGCGGTTCTTGACGGTCTTGCCCTCGGGGACCTTGATGAACAGCAGGTTCGGCGTGCCGACGAGGAGGACCTCGTCGTCGTCCTTCCCGGTCTCCGGATGGAGCTCCATGCCCGTGGCGTCGCGCCAGAAGGTCGCCAGCTCGTACGGCGCGGCGCAGTCGAAGGTCACGTAGTTGACGTCGATCATGCGACCACCCAACCGCGACACCACCTAAACCGTCAAGCAGGTTCCGTAACCCGCTAAACCCTTAAGGCGGTTACCCTTCTCCGCCGCCCGCGCCCCCGCCCGCGCCCGTGCCCGTGTCCCTGTCCGCGCCCGTGCCCCTGCCCGCGCCCGTGCCCCTGTCCGCGCCCGTGTCCCTGTCCGCGCCCGTGTCCCACCAGAGCGTGACCCACCGGTCCCTGAGCACCGGCCACATGCCCAGCTCGACCGCGGCGGCGACGACCTCCTCCGCCCGGCCGGGCTCGAGGCAGAGCCGGCGGCAGGCGCTCTCGGCCAGCTGCTCCAGGCTCGTGAACCGCGGCAGCGGGGCCTGGCGTTCCTGCCTACGCACGCCGTACCCCAACTCCCGGGCCAGGGCCTCCACGTCCTCGGCCGTGGGCCGCTCCGGGCGGATGAGGCCGTGGAAGTGCGCCCAGAGCGGGTTGAGCCAGCTCATCGGATGGCGGTGGGTGAGCTCCAGCACGACCCGGCGGCGGGCGTGGCGGGTCAGCCCGGTCAGGAAACCGGCGAGGTCCGGCACGTTGTAGACGACGTGGGCGGCCACCGCGACGTCGGCCACCGGGACCTGCCCGGCCACGTCGGGCCAGCGGCCGAGGAACGTCCGGACCGGCACGTCCAGCGCCCGCGCCCGCGACTCCAGTTCGGCCAGCATCGCCGCGGAGGTGTCAACCGCGACCAGCGCGCCCAGTCCACCCGCGACCGCGCCCCCACCCGCCGCACCCGCGTCCGCGTCCGCGCCGCCTCCCGCCGCGCCGTCCGCGTCCGCGCCCGCGCCGCCTCCCGCCGCGCCGTCCGTGTCCGGGGCGTGGCGCGGGCGGGCCAGCGGCAGCGAGGCCGCCCCGGTGCCCGCGCCCACGTCCAGCACGGTCCCGCCGGGCGGCAGCGCCTCGGCGAGCCGTTCCTGCGTGGGGCCGTACGGCTCCGCCAGCGCGCGCTCGGTGCGCTCGGCGAACCGGGCGGGCGAGTGCGCCCACGGATCGGCCGGGGCGCGGGCCGCGATCTCCTCCGGGATCCCCCATCCGGACAGGTCGGCCCGCCACCGTCCGGCCAGCTCCGCCAGCCTTCCCCGCTCGCTCATGAGACGAGCCTAGAAGACCCCCCACGGCGGGCCAGGAGCGCCCGCCGTGCCGCCCGCCCGCTGATCGCCCGCCCGCCGCCCCGCGACCGCCCACCGCCGGCACCGGGCCCGCCCACCGCCGGTCCCTGTACGGCTCGGGACAGGTCACGGCTTCTTCAGGCCCATGTGACAAACGTCCCCGCCAGCGCTGTTTTTTACCGGTTACCGACGGGTAGCATTCTGGGTAAGGTTACCGACCAGTACGTGCCTATCCCCGGACCCCCGGTTTCAAGGAGCAGACCTCATGGGCCACTACAAGAGCAACATCCGTGACCTGGAGTTCAACCTCTTCGAGGTGTTCGGCCGCCGGGAGATCCTGGGCACCGGGCGCTTCGCGGAGCTGGACGAGGACGTCGTGCGGACCATGCTGGACGAGCTCAACCGCCTCGCCACCACGGTGCTGGCCGACTCCTTCGAGGAGGGCGACCGCACGCCCCCGGTGTTCGACCCCGCGACCAGCTCGGTGAAGATGCCCGAGGGCATCAAGAAGTCCTTCTACGCCCTGCGCGACGCCGGCTGGACCAACCTCGACCTCCCCGTCGAGCTGGGCGGCCCCGGCCTGCCGCGCAGCGTGGCGTGGGCCCTGGTGGAGCTCATCCTCGGCTCCAACCCGGCCCTGTGGATGTACTCCAGCGGCCCCGGCTTCGCCCACATCCTGCACACCATCGGCAACGAGGAGCAGAAGCGCTTCGCCGAGCTGGCCATCGAGCGCCAGTGGGGCTCCACCATGGTGCTGACCGAGCCGGACGCGGGCTCCGACGTGGGCGCCGGCCGTACCAAGGCCGTGCAGCAGCCCGACGGCACCTGGCACATCGAGGGCGTCAAGCGCTTCATCACCAGCGCCGAGCACGACATGGCCGAGAACATCTTCCACCTGGTGCTGGCCCGCCCCGAGGGCCACGGCCCCGGCACCAAGGGCCTGTCGCTCTTCCTGGTGCCGAAGTACCACGTGGACCTGGAGACCGGTGAGCTCGGCGAGCGCAACGGCGTATACGTCACCAACGTCGAGAAGAAGATGGGCCTGAAGGTCTCCACGACCTGCGAGCTCACCTTCGGCGAGAAGCACCCGGCCGTCGGCACGCTGGTCGGCGACGTGCACGCGGGCATCAAGCAGATGTTCATGGTCATCGAGCAGGCCCGGATGATGGTCGGCACCAAGGCCATCGCCACCCTGTCCACCGGCTACCTCAACGCGCTGGACTACGCCAAGTCCCGCGTGCAGGGCGCCGACCTGACCCAGATGGCCGACAAGACCGCCCCGCGCGTCACCATCACGCACCACCCGGACGTCCGCCGCGAGCTCATGCTCCAGAAGGCGTACGCCGAGGGCATGCGGGCGCTGGTCCTGCTGACCGCCACCTACCAGGACGCGGTGCAGATCGCCGAGTCCGAGGGCCGCCGGGACGAGCACGCCGAGGCGATGAACGACCTGCTGCTCCCGCTGGTCAAGGGCGTCGGCTCCGAGCGCTCCTACGAGATGCTCTCCCGCTCGCTGCAGACCCTGGGCGGCTCCGGCTACCTGCAGGACTACCCGATCGAGCAGTACATCCGGGACGCCAAGATCGACTCCCTCTACGAGGGCACCACCGCGATCCAGGGCCAGGACCTGTTCTTCCGCAAGGTGCTGCGCAACCAGGGCGTCGCCCTCGGCTCGCTCTACGGCGACATCAAGGCCTTCGCCGCCTCCGAGGCCGGCAACGGCCGCCTGAAGGAGGAGCGCGCGCTCCTGGCCGAGGCCGCCGACGAGGTCAAGGCCATGGCCGACACCATGGCCGGCTGGGCGCTGGGCTCGATGGAGGCCCCGAAGGAGGTCTACAAGGTCGGCCTCAACACCACCCGGTTCCTGCTCGCCCTGGGCGACCTGGTGATCGGCTGGCTGCTGCTGCGCCAGGCCGAGATCGCCCTGAACGCGCTGGGCTCCTCGGAGGAGGACAAGGCCTTCTACACCGGCAAGGTCGCCGCGGCCTCCTTCTTCGCCCAGACCGTGCTGCCGCGCATCGCCGCCGAGCGCCGCGTCCTGGCCGCCACCGGCCTGGACCTGATGGAGCTGCCGGAGGAGGCCTTCTAAGCCTTCCGCGGCCGCCTGTCTCCGCGACAGGCCGGAGCCGAGGGGCGGTCCCGTGCACACGGGGCCGCCCCTTTCCCGTGCCCGCACACTCCCGCCTCACCGCATCCGCTCCCGGGCCCCGGGCTCCGCCGCCCTCTGGGATTGACACGATCCGTCGTTATTCTCATACTGAGATTGTCTCACTATGAGAAGGATTGCCGATGGATGAACGCGAGTACCTGGCCGCTTACGACCCGCGCGCCTATCCGGCGGTCGCCGTGACGGTCGACGTGGTGGCCCTCACGATCATCGGGGGCCTGCTGCACGTGCTCCTGGTCGAGCGGGGCGAGCCCCCCTTCGCGGGGCGGTGGGCGCTGCCGGGCGGTTTCATCCGGCCGGGCGAGGACCTCGACCGGGCCGCGGCCCGGGAACTGTCCGAGGAGACCGGCATGACCGACCGGGTCCACATCGAGCAGCTCGCCAGCTACGGGGCACCGGACCGCGACCCCCGGATGCGGGTCGTCTCGGTCTCCTACCTGGCCTTCGCGCCGGACCTGCCCGACCCGCGGGCCGGCTCGGACGCCTCCGACGCCGCCTGGATCGGCGTCGACCATCTGCCGGAGCTGGCCTTCGACCACGAGCGGATCCTGGACCACGCCCTGGAGCGGGCCCGCGCCAAACTGGAGTACACCCCGCTGGCCACCGCCTTCGTCGGCGAGACCTTCACCATCTCCGAGCTGCGCGGGGTCTACGAGGCGGTCTGGGGCGTCCCGCTGCACGCCGGCAACTTCCACCGCAAGGTCCTGTCGGTCCCCGGGTTCGTGGAGAGCACCGGGCAGACCACCGAGAGCGGGGGCCCCCGCGGCGGCCCCCGCGCCAAGCTCTACCGGGCCGGCGACGCCAGGCTCCTCCACCCCGCCCTGCTGAGGCCCGAGCGGGAGGAGGAGGTCCGGTGACCGCTCCCCGGCCGCCCGATCCCGCCCCGGCCCGCCGAGGAGGAGATCCGGCGCCCGCCGCCCGGCCGCCCGGCCCCGCCCCGGAGCCCGCGCGAGGACATCCTGCGGCCACGACCGCCGAGGCGATCGCCCTGGTCGGCGCCGCGACGACGCCCCGGGACCTGTTCGGCGGCGACGCGCCGCGCCGGGCCTACCGGCGGCTCGCCCGGCTCCTCCACCCTGACCTGACCTCCGCCGCCGGCGCCCCGGAGGCATTCGCCCGGCTGGCCGCCCTCTGGGCCGCCGCCCTGCGCGGCGAGCCGGACGGACGGGACGGGCCGGGCGGACCCGCCGGGGAGGCGGGGGAGACCGTGCTCACCACCCGCCGGGGGACCTACCGGATCGGCCGGACGGTCCGCCGGGGCGCCACGGCCGTGCTCCGCGAGTGCTCCGGCGACCTGCTGCTGAAGGTGCCGCTCCGCCCCGCGGACAACGACCTCGTCCGGCGCGAGGCCGAGGCGCTGCGCACGCTGGAGCGCGCGGGCGACCCCCTGCTCCTGCCGTACGTGCCCCGCCTGGCGGAGACCTTCCGGCACCGCGCCGGCGGGGTGGAGCGGCAGGTCAACGTCATCAGCCGGGTCCCGGACGGCTTCCTCACCCTGGACGAGGTCCGGCGGCGGCGGCCCGTGCTCGACCCCCGGGACGCCGCGTGGATCTGGCGGCGGCTGCTGGTGGCGGTCGGCATGGCCCACCGGGCCGGGATCGTGCACGGCGCCGTCTTCGGCCACCACGTCCTCGTCCACCCCGTCGAGCACGGCCTGGTGCTCGTCGACTGGAGCCAGTCGGTCCCGGTCGGCGCCCCGCTGACCGCCCTGGTCGCCCGGCACCGCGCGGACTACCCGCCGGGTGCGCTCGCCCGTGCCCCGGCGACCGAGGCCCTCGACATCCGGCTCGCCACCCGCTGCGTCGCCGCCCTGATGGGCGTGCCCGCGGACGGCCCGGACGGCCCCGGCGCCGCCGGAGACGCCCGCGGGGTCCCCGGAAGCATGCGCGCCTTCCTGCGCGGGAGCCTGCTGGCCCCGCCCGGCGACGCCTGGCGGCTCCTGCGGGAGCTGGACGAGCTCCTCGACGACCTCTACGGACCCCGGAGATACCGCCCGCTCCTGCTGTGAGGAGCCGGCACGCCCCGACGATCCCCTCGCGAAAGAAGACCCCCATGGGAAGCGGAATCTGGTCCACCGACGTCTACTCCGCCACCTCCCGCCTCCGGGCGGCCGGCGGCGCCAGCGCCTTCGCCTACAGCGACGGCGGCGCCCGCACCGTGCACGACGACCTGAACCCCTGCGGCGTGGCGGTCCGGGAGAGCCGCGACTCCGCCGAGCACCCCGCCTCCCTGGCCGTGGCCGTCCTCTTCGACGTGACCGGCTCGATGGGGCGCGTGCCCCGCGTCCTGCAGACGCGCCTGCCCGACCTGCTCGGCCTGCTGCTGCGCAAGGGCTACGCCACCGACCCGCAGATCCTGTTCGGCGCGATCGGCGACGCCACCTGCGACCGGGCCCCGCTGCAGATCGCGCAGTACGAGTCCGACAACCGGATGGACGAGCACCTGGGCAAGGTCCTGCTGGAGGGCGGGGGCGGCGGCCAGATGTCCGAGTCCTACGAGCTGGCGATGTACTTCATGGCCCGGCACACCTCGATCGACTGCTACGAGAGGCGGGGGCGCCGCGGCTACCTGTTCGTCATCGGCGACGAGCTGCCGTACCCGGCGGTGAAGCGGCGCGAGGTCGCCGAGGTGATCGGCGACCGGCTGGAGCGGGACATCCCGACCGAGGAGATCGTCGCCGAGCTGACCCGGATGTACGACGTCTACTTCGTCCTGCCCGCCGGGGCGGGCCACTCCCGCGACCGCACGGTGGTGGACGCCTGGCGCGGGCTCCTCGGGCAGAACGTGCTGGAACTCGACGACCTGGACGCGGTCTGCGAGACCATCGCGCTCACCGTCGGCCTGGGCGAGGACGCCGTCGGCCTCGACGAGGGACTGGCGGACCTGGCGGAGATCGGCTCCACCGCCGGCGCCTCGGTCTCGCGGGCGCTGGCCCGCCTGGACCGCGGCCCGCTCGCGGCCGGCGGGTCTCCCGGCGGCCTGCTCGGCCCCGCAGACGGTCCCGGCGACGGCGGGAGCGGGGTGATCAGGCTGTGAAGGACCACGTGATCGTCATCGACCTCGGGTACGGCGACGCCGGCAAGGGCACCGTCGTGGACTGGCTCTGCGCCCGGGGCGGGGTCTCGGCGGTGGTCAGGTTCAACGGGGGCGCCCAGGCCGGGCACAACGTCGTCCTGCCCGACGGGCGGCACCACACGTTCTCGCAGTTCGGGTCGGGGACGCTGCGCGGCGTGCCGACCCACCTGTCCCGCCACGTGGTGGTGGACCCGTTCGCGCTGACCGCCGAGGTCGACCACCTGCGCCGGATCGGCGTCCCCCACCCGTACGGCATGCTCACCATCGATCGGGAGGCCCTGCTCGCCACGCCGTACCACGTGGCGGCCGGGCGGGTCCGGGAGCTGGCCCGCGGCGCCGGCCGGCACGGGTCCTGCGGCATGGGCGTCGGCGAGGTGATGTCCCACGCGCTGGAGGACCCCTCCGCGGCCCCGAGGGTCGGCGACTGCGAGCGGCCGCGGGAGCTGGCCCGCAAGCTCCAGGCGCTGCGCGAGCGGCTCGGAGGGGACGGGCCGCCGGTGGCCGACTGCGTGGCGGCCTACCGGGCCTTCGCCGGACGGGCGGTCCTCGTCGACTCCTCCCGCACCGCGGCCCTGCTGCGCAGGGGGCCCGTCCTCTTCGAGGGCGCGCAGGGGGTGCTGCTCGACGAGTGGCACGGCTTCCACCCCTACACGACGTGGAGCACCACGACCTTCGCCAACGCCGTGGAGCTGCTCGGCGGGGCGGCGGCGCTCCGGCTCGGCGTGCTGCGCACCTACACGACGCGGCACGGGCCGGGCCCGCTGGTCACCGAGGACCCCGCGCTGCGCCTGCCGGAGCCGCACAACCGGGACGGCCGCTGGCAGGGGCCGTTCCGGACCGGGCACTTCGACGCCGTCGCGCACCGCTACGCGCTGGCGGCGGCGGGCGGGGCGGACGCGCTGGCGCTGACGCACCTGGACGCGCCGGTCTCGCGGATGTGCCACTCCTACGACACCGGGGAGATCCCGGTGGGACGCAGAGGCGACCTGGACGGGCAGGCCCGGCTCACCGCGCTGCTGGGCCGGGCCCGCCCGCACTACACCGACGGGATCGACGACTGGCCGGAGGCGGTCGCCGAGGCGCTGGGCGTGCGCGTCCGGCTCGGCTCGTCCGGCCCGACCGCCCGGGACAAGGCACTGATCCCTGCGGCGGCCCCTCAGCCGGCCGGCGGGATGTTGTGATTGAACCGGAAGAGGTTGCCCGGGTCGTGGACCGCCTTCAGGCGGGCCAGCTCGGCGTAGACGTCCGGCTCGTAGGCGGCGCGCACCTGCTCGGCGGTGGCCGGGCCGTACTGGAAGTTCAGGAAGGTGCCCGAGCCCTTCAGCGTCCCGGCGAGGCTCCGGTGCGCGGCCCGGACCGCGGCCGGGTCCCGGCCGTCGAGGGGGGTGACGACGTGCAGGGCGTAGCGGGCCCGGCGGTGGCCGACCAGCGTCGGCGAGGGGGCGGCCAGTGCGCCGCCGAGGTGCCGGACCTGCACGATGCACGGCGGCTCGGCCTCCGGGTCGGCCGCCTCGAACGCCGCGGCCGGGTCCAGGTCGTCGAGCAGCACGCCGGTCCCCGCGTAGGCGTGCGCGAACGGCGGGTCGTCGCTGATCGAGGCCGACTCGGTGTAGGGCAGCTCGCGCAGGGTGTCGCGCAGCAGCGGGCCCGCCGCCCGCAGCGGCGCGACGAGCCGCTCCCCGGCCGCCGCGTCCCCTGAGAAGGCGACCCGCACGTGCAGGACGTGCCGCCCGCGCAGCGGCTCCGGCACCGCGGGGACGTCCGGGAACGGGATCAGGCCGATGGCCGAGGTCAGCTCGTCGGGCACGGCCCGCGTCCAGTCCCGCCAGGCCGCCACGGCCTCGGCGGAGGCGGGGAAGTACAGGCCGCCGCCGTACAGGCGCGTGACGGGCACCAGGGCGATCTCCATGCCGGTCACCACGCCGAAGTTGCCGCCTCCGCCCAGCAGCGCGCCGAACAGCTCGTCGCCGGGGACCAGGCGGCGCACCCGGGCGTCGGCGGTGACGATCTCGAAGGCCCGCACGTGGTCGGCGGCGTAGCCGTACCGGCGGGCCAGCAGGCCCAGGCCGCCGCCCAGGGTGTAACCGACCGCGCCGACGTGCGGGGAACTGCCGGACAGCGGCGCGAGCCCGTGGCGGGCCGCCTCCTCGATCACCCGCTGCCAGCGCGCGCCCGCCGCCACCCACGCCGTGCGGGCGCCGGGATCGACCCGCACGTCCGCCATCGCCCGGGTGGCGACGAGCACGCCGCCCTCCGCGGTGACCGCCAGGCCGTGCCCGGTGGCCTGCACCGCGACCGGCAGGTCGCGGGCGGCGGCGTACTCCACCGCGGCCCGCACGTCGTCCGCGCCGGCGGCGGCCACGACCAGGTCCGGCCGGTGCCGCCCGGCCTGCTGGAAACCGTCCCGCTCCGCGTCGTAGCCGGCCTCGCCGGGCCGGAACACCGGACCCCGTGTACGGATCATCTTCATCTTCCCTCCTTGTGGCTCGCGACCGACGGTAGGAAGGCTTGAGGACACAGAATGTCCTCAAGGCGGAGAGGAACACGGAATGAGCAAGGACATGCCGGGCCGGATGCTCCGTCTGCTCTCGCTGCTGCAGAGCCGGCGCGAGTGGCCGGGCGCGGAGCTGGCCCGGCGGCTGGGCGTCAGCGTCAGGACCGTCCGGCGGGACGTGGACCGGCTGCGGGAGCTGGGCTACCCGGTGGAGGGCACCACGGGCACGGCGGGCGGCTACCGGCTGGCCTCGGGCCGGGACCTGCCACCGCTGCTGCTGGACGACGACGAGGCCGTGGCGATCGCGGTCGGGCTGCTCACCGCGGCGGACGGCACCGTCGCCGGGGTCGCGGAGGCGTCGGTGCGGGCGCTGGCCAAGCTCCAGCGGATCCTGCCGGCCCGGCTCCGCCGCCGCTTCGACGCGGTGGCCGACGCGGTCGCCCCCGTGCCGCGCGCGGGCCTGCCCCGCGTCGACCCGGAGGCGCTGGCCGTACTGGCCACCGCCTGCCGCGACCGGGAGATGCTCGCCTTCGGGTACCGCAGCCGCTCGGGCACCGCGACCTCGCGCCGGGTCGAGCCGTACGCGCTGGTCAGCACGCACGGCCTGTGGTATCTGCTGGCCTACGACCCCGCCCGGCGGGACTGGCGGGTCTTCCGGGTGGACCGGATCACCGGGCCCCGGCCCGTCGGCTGGCGGTTCACCCCGCGCGAGCCGCCCGATCCCGACGCGCGGGCCTACGTCTCCCGGACGGTGGCGGCGGCGCCGTACCGGCACAGCGCACGGGTCACCGTACGCCTGCCGGCCGAGGAGGTCCGCGCCCGCCTGCCCACCACGATGCCCGGCAAGGTCGAGGCGGTGGACGCCGGCACGTCCGTGATCCGGCTGGGCGCCGACTCCCCGCACGTGATCGTGCGGGAGCTGGCCGCGCTCGGCGCCGACTTCACCCTCGACGGCCCGCCCGAGCTGCGCGCGCACCTGCGCGCGGCGGCACGGCGGCTGCTGGCCGCCGCCGGGGACGGCTGAGGGTCCTTCCCCGGTCGGCGGCCGCGCGGACGCCGGCCGGCCCGCCGCGCACGGAGCACCGGGCCCGGGGCAGCGGGGTCCGCTCAGATCTCGTACTGCACGGCGGCGCGGGAGGCCAGGATCGGCTTGATGTACTCGGCGATGACGGCCTGGTGCGCCGGGTGGTCCCGATAGACGGCGTAGTCGTCGGCGCTGTCGAAGTCCGCGACGATCGCCAGGTCGTGGTTGCCCGGGGAGATGCCCGCGTCGGCGCCGAAGACGTAGGAGCGCAGCTGCGGGACGGCATCCGGCAGCGTGCCCAGCGCGGTCAGGACGGCGGCCTTCTGCTCGTCGGTGGCGTCGGAGGTCCAGGCGAGCAGCACGACGTGGCGGAACATGGTCTCCCTCTCGGTTCGGGTGCCCCGCCAGCGTACGGCGGGCCGCCCGGTCGCCGCCGCCCCGCGGGCCGGGACGGCTCCCGCGCGGTGCGGGGGCCGTCCCGGCCGGGGCTCAGCCCCAGGCGAGCATGCGCAGCGGGTCCTGGAGCATGGCCCCGATGTCGCGCAGGAACAGCGAGCCGAGCTCGCCGTCCACCACCCGGTGGTCGAAGGAGAGCGCGAGCGTGCACACCTTGCGCGGCACGATCTGCCCGTCCACCACCCAGGGCAGGTCCCTGACCTGGCCGAGGGCGAGGATCGCCGACTCGCCCGGGTTGAGGATCGGCGTGCCCGCGTCCACCCCGAACACGCCCACGTTGGTGATCGTGATCGTGCCGCCCGCCATGTCGGCCGGCTGGGTGCGGCCGGCCCGCGCGGTCTCGGCGAGCGAGGTCAGCGCCGCGGCCAGCTCGGGCAGGGAGAGCGCGTGGGCGTCCTTGACGTTGGGCACGAGCAGGCCGCGCGGGGTGGCGGCGGCGATGCCGAGGTTCACGTAGTGCTTGACCACGATCTCCTGCGCCGCCTCGTCCCACGTCGAGTTGACCATGGGGCGGCGGCGGACGGCCACCAGCAGCGCCTTGGCGACCAGCAGCAGCGGCGAGACCTTGACCCCGGCGAACTCCTCCATGGCGCGCAGCCGCGCGACCGCCTCCATCGTGGCGGTCACGTCGACCTGGAGGAACTCGGTGACGTGCGGCGCGGTGAACGCCGAGGCCACCATGGCCTGGGCGGTCGCCTTCCGCACGCCCTTGACCGGGATGCGCTCCTCGCCCCCCGCCGCGGCCCGGCCGGCCGGGCGGGTGCCTGCGCGGCCTGCAGGGCCGCGTGCACGTCGTCCCGGGTGATCGAGCCCTGCGGCCCGGTCCCGGTGATCGTGGCGAGGTCGACTCCGAGGTCCTTGGCGAGCTTGCGCACCGGGGGCTTGGCCAGCACCGCGACCCGGCCCGCGCCCAGCGCGCCCGCCGCGCTCCCGGAAGCGGGAGCCGCGGGACCGGCCGCCGGGGCGGGGGCCCGGACCGCGCCCGGCGCGGGGACGCCGTTGCGGGACGCCCCGGCGCCTCCGCCCGGCGACGCCGCCGGGGACGCGGCGGGGCCCTGCGGGGCACGCGGGCCGACCGGGGCGTGCGGCTGCTTGCGGGGACGGCGCCGGGACGCGCCCGGCTTGACGCCGTAGCCGACCAGCACGGGCTGGCGCTTCTGGCCCGTCTCCCCGGCGCCCGCCGCGTCTCCCGGGCCGCCCGCGGGGACCGCCGGGACCATGTCCTCGGCCAGGGCCGCCCGCCCGCCCGGCGTCCCCGCCGCCGGGGCCGGGCCCGAGCCGTCGTCGACCGCGATGATGGGCCGTCCGACGTCGACCGTCTCGCCCTCCTCGGCCAGCAGCGCGGCCACCACCCCCTCGAACGGGCAGGGCAGCTCGACGACGGCCTTGGCGGTCTCGATCTCCACGATGGTCTGGTTGACCTTGACCGGGTCGCCGGGCTTGACGTGCCAGCGGACGATCTCGGCCTCGGTCAGGCCCTCGCCCACGTCGGGGAGCTTGAACTCCTTCACCGTCCCCCCTCTCAGAACGCGAACGCGCGGTCGACGGCGTCCAGCACCCGGTCCAGGTCCGGCAGGTAGTGGTCCTCCAGCCGGGACGGCGGGTACGGGGTGGACGGCCCGCCCACCCGCAGCACCGGCGACTCCAGGTGGTAGAAGCACTCCTCGGTGATCCGGGCGGCCAGCTCGGCCCCGTAGCCGCTGAAGACGGGGGCCTCGTGCACCACCACGCACCGCCCGGTGCGCCGGACCGACTCCACCACCGCGGGCAGGTCGAGCGGGTTGAGCGAGCGCAGGTCGACGACCTCCAGGGACCGGCCGTCCTCCTGCGCGGCGTGCGCGGCCTCCAGGCAGGTGCGGACCATCGGCCCGTAGGCCAGCAGGGTGGCGTCGGTGCCGGGCCGTACGACGCGGGCGGCGTCCAGCGGGTGCCAGTCGCCGGCGGCGGCGGAGGTGTCGACCTCGGCCTTGTCCCAGTAGCGGCGCTTGGGCTCGAAGAAGACGACCGGGTCGTCGCAGCGGATCGCCTGCTGGATCATCGTGTAGGCGTCCGCCGGGTTGGAGCAGGCCACCACCCGCAGGCCCGCGGTGTGCGTGAAGTAGACCTCGGGGGACTCGCTGTGGTGCTCGACCGCCCCGATGCCGCCGCCGCACGGGATGCGCACCACGACCGGGAGGCGGACCTTGCCGAGCGAGCGCATCGGCATCTTGGCGAGCTGGGTGATGATCTGGTCGGCGGCGGGGAAGACGAAGCCGTCGAACTGGATCTCGCAGACCGGCCGGTAGCCGCGGAGCGCCAGGCCGATCGCGGTGCCGATGATGCCGGACTCGGCCAGCGGGGTGTCGATGACCCGCTGCTCGCCGAAGTCCTTCTGCAGGCCGTCGGTGACGCGGAAGACGCCGCCGAGCTTGCCCACGTCCTCGCCCATGACGAGGACCTTGGGGTCGTCCTCCATCGCCTTGCGCATGCCCTCGTTCAGCGCCTTGGCCAGGGTGAGCGTCGTCATCCTTCGACCCCCTCGTTCTCGAATCCGGCGAGGTAGGCGGCGAACTCGGCGCGTTCGGCCTCCACGAGCCGGTGCGGCTCGGCGTACACGTGATCGAAGATCTCCAGCGGCCGCGGGTCGGGCATCGCCAGGCAGCGCCTGCGCATGTCCTTGCCGAGCTCGTCGGCCTCGGCGTCGATCGCCTCGAAGAACTCCTGGTCGGCGAGGCTGTTGCGGACGAGGTAGGCCTTGACCCGCTCGATCGGGTCCTTGAGCTTCCACGCCTCCAGCTCGTCGGCCAGCCGGTAGCGGGTCGGGTCGTCGGAGGTGGTGTGCGCGCCCATCCGGTAGGTGTAGGCCTCGATCAGCACCGGGCCCTGACCGGACCGGGCGTCGGCCAGCGCCTTGCGGGTGACGGCGAGGCAGGCGAAGACGTCGTTGCCGTCCACCCGGATGCCGGGGAAGCCGAACCCGCTGGCCCGGCGGTAGAGCGGGATGCGCGACTGCTTCTCCAGCGGCTCGGAGATGGCCCACTGGTTGTTCTGGCAGAAGAACACGACCGGGGCGTTGAACACCGAGGCCCAGATGAACGACTCGTTCACGTCGCCCTGGGAGGTGGCGCCGTCGCCGAAGTAGACGATCGAGGCCGCGCCGTCCTCGCCGACGGCGCCGTCGCGCTGGATGCCCATGGCGTAGCCGACCGCGTGCAGGGTCTGGCTGCCGATGACGATCGTGTAGAGGTGGAAGTTGTGCTCGGCGGGGTCCCAGCCGCCGTGGTTGACCCCGCGGAACAGGCCGAGGAGGTTCACCGGGTCGACGCCGCGGCACCAGGCCACGCCGTGCTCGCGGTAGGTCGGGAACGCCATGTCGGCGCCGGTCAGGGCCCGGCCGGAGCCGATCTGCGCGGCCTCCTGGCCGAGCAGCGAGGCCCACAGGCCCAGCTCGCCCTGGCGCTGCAGGGCGACGGCCTCCAGGTCGACCCTGCGCACCAGGACCAGGTCGCGGTAGAGCCCGCGGACCTCCTCCGGCGTCAGGTCGATGTCGTAGTCGGGGTGCGCGACCCGCTCTCCTTCGGGGGTCAGCAACTGGACGAGCTCGGGGGGTGCTTCCGCACCACGAGAGGCGTCGGCTGTCACGTGCCGCTCCTGTGTGCTCGGGGCCGCCGCGGGCGGGGTCGCCGCTCGCGTCCGGCCGGTCAGCTCCGCACCGGGTCCGGGTGATGGTGGACCGTCTGCGTTTGCAGACATCGTGGCAGACATCACACACCCGTGCGCAAGCCCTGCTCCGACGTCCATACCGGTCCCGTTCCCCGCCGGGCGTCCCCGCACCCGCGCGGACCCGTCCCGGTCCCCGGCGGCGGCGCGCCTACGGGGGACCGTTACGCTTGTGGCGCCCGACCATCACCGCCGCATCCTGGAGGAACACCGTGGCGCGCGTCATCGTGGACGTCATGCTGAAGCCCGAGATTCTCGACGCCCAGGGCCAGGCCATCGCCCGCGCCCTGCCGCGGCTGGGGTTCACCGGCGTCACCGCGGTGCGGCAGGGCAAGCGGTTCGAGGTGGAGATCGACGGCCCCGCCGACGAGGCGGCGCTTTCGGATGTCCGGAAGATGGCCGAGACGCTCCTGGCCAACACGGTCATCGAGGACTACCGGGTCACCGTCGAATCCTGATTAGGCAGATATCGGCACCACAATTGCCGAATGTCGGTTAAATCCATCTCTGGCCGGTGGCGCCGCCATGTCCTGACCAACAGTGGACAACATCACGGTTATTCCGCGGTTAGGCCGGATCCCGCGGGGAAACCTAGTCACGGTGGTGTCTGGACCGGGAGGGATCCGGTGGATTTCGAGTTCTCATTGGCTCTGCCAAGAGAGGCGATCGGCATTCCGATGGTCCGCAGGATCCTCGGCGATTCCCTCGCCTCCCGCGGCGTCACCGCCGGCTGCGTCTCCGACATCCTGCTCGCCGTCACCGAGGCGTGCGCCAACGCCGTACGGCACGGCGGCCCGGACAACCGCTACCAGGTCAAGGCCGCGATCGGCCGCGACCGCTGCGACGTCCGCGTCATCGACCGGGGCCACGGCGTGGTGCGCCTGCCCGAGCGCTACCCGCCGACCGACGTCGAGAACGGCCGCGGCATCCTGATCATGCGGTCCGTGGTGGACGAGATCTCCTTCGACATGGCCCCGGGCCGGGGCACCACGGTGCACCTGAGCAAGCAGCTCTCCCTGCGGCCGGACGCCCAGCGCCCCGCCTCCGCCCGCGCCCGCGAACTCGCCCCCGCCTGAGCGCTCCGCGCCCTCGCGCGCACCGCGTTGTCAGCTCCCGCCGGCGAGCGGATAGCCTGAGCACACCGCCGCAGACCGCCGTCCGATGTGTGAGACGCCGGCGCGGCGCTCGTTTGTGGAGGGGAACGCTGTCATGAGTGCTGCCCGCGTGGGCGTCGTCACTTTTCCCGGAACTCTTGACGATCAGGACGCGGCCCGTGCCGTGCGCCATGCGGGCGGCGAGGCCGTCCCGCTGTGGCACGCCGACCCCGACCTCAAGGGGGTGGACGCCGTCTTCCTGCCCGGCGGGTTCTCCTACGGGGACTACCTCCGGTGCGGCGCGATCTCCCGGTTCGCGCCGCTGATGGAGGAGCTGATCCCCGCCGCCCGGGCCGGTCTCCCCGTCCTGGGGACCTGCAACGGCTTCCAGATCCTCTGCGAGGCCCACCTGCTGCCCGGCGCGCTGATGCGCAACGCCGGGCTCCACTACATCTGCCGCGACCAGGGCATCCGGGTGGAGAACACCGGCACCCCCTGGACCTCGGACTTCACCGAGGGCCAGGAGATCCTGCTCCCGATCAAGCACGGCGAGGGCCGCTACGTCGCCGACGCGGAGACGCTCGCGGCGCTGGAGGCAGGCGGCCAGGTGGTCTTCCGCTACGTCGGCGGCAACCCCAACGGCTCCCTGAACGACATCGCGGGCATCCGCAACGAGGCCGGCAACGTCGTCGGCCTGATGCCCCACCCCGAGCACGCCGTCGAGGAACTGACCGGCGCCCCGAGCACGGACGGCCGCGGGTTCTTCACCTCGATCCTGAAGAAGCTGGTGAACGCGTGAGTCAGACTGAGCGGTCGGTCCTGGACACGGTCGAGCGGGCCGCGCGGACCCCCGACGAGCGCCAGCCGTACGCCGAGCTGGGCATGAAGACCGACGAGTACGAGCGGGTCCGGCAGATCCTCGGCCGCCGCCCGACCAGCTCCGAGCTGGCCATCTACAGCGTCATGTGGAGCGAGCACTGCTCCTACAAGTCCTCCAAGGTGCACCTGCGGCAGTTCGGCACCAAGGCGCCGAAGTCCGACGCGCTCCTGGTCGGCATGGGCGAGAACGCTGGCGTCGTGGACGTCGGCGACGGCTGGGCCGCCACCTTCAAGATCGAGTCGCACAACCACCCGTCCTACGTCGAGCCGCACCAGGGCGCGGCCACCGGCGTCGGCGGCATCGTCCGCGACATCATGTCGATGGGCGCCCGGCCGATCGCGGTCATGGACTCCCTGCGCTTCGGCGGCGCCGAGGCGGCCGACACCCGCCGGGTGCTGCCCGGCGTGGTCGAGGGCATCAGCCACTACGGCAACTGCCTGGGCCTGCCCAACATCGGCGGCGAGGTCGTCTTCGACCCCTGCTACATCGGCAACCCGCTGGTCAACGCGCTCTGCGTCGGCCTGCTCCGCAAGGACCAGATCAAGCTGGCCACCGCGCCCGGCCCCGGCAACAAGGTCGTGCTGTTCGGCGCGCTGACCGGTCCCGACGGCATCGGCGGCGCCTCGGTGCTGGCGAGCGCGACCTTCGAGGACGAGTCGCAGGCCAAGCGCCCCAGCGTCCAGGTCGGCGACCCGTTCATGGAGAAGCTGCTGATCGAGTGCTGCCTGGAGCTGTACCAGGCGGACGTGGTCGTCGGCATCCAGGACCTCGGCGCGGCCGGCGTCTCCTGCGCCACCACCGAGCTGGCGGCCAAGGGCACCGGCGGCATGGACGTCAGGCTGGACCTCGTCCCGCTGCGCGACCCGTCGCTGCGGCCGGAGGAGATCCTGATGAGCGAGTCGCAGGAGCGCATGATGGCGGTCGTCGCCCCCGACGACATCGACGCCTTCATGGCGATCTGCGCCAAGTGGGACATCCCCGCGACCGTGATCGGCGAGGTCACCGACTCCGGCCGCCTGGTCATGACCTGGCACGGCGAGACCATCGTGGACATCCCGCCGGGCACCGCGGCCGACGAGGGCCCGGTCTACGAGCGGCCGTACCACGAGCCGGCCGGGCAGGCCGAGCTCAACGCGGCCTCGCCCGCCGGCCTGCCCCGCCCGGACGACCTGCGCGCCACGCTGCTGACGCTCCTCGGCTCGCCGAACCTCGCCTCCAAGGAGTGGGTGACCTCCCAGTACGACCGGTACGTCCGGGGCAACACCGTGCTGGCCCAGCCCGCCGACGCGGGCGTGCTGCGGATCAGCGAGGCCATGCCGGGCGCCGAGGAGACCACCCGGGGCATCGCGCTGGCCACCGACGGCAACGGCCGCTACGCCCGCCTCGACCCGTACGCCGGGGCGCAGCTCGCCCTGGCCGAGGCCTACCGGAACGTCGCGGTGACCGGCGCCGTGCCGCTGGCCGTGACCAACTGCCTCAACTTCGGCTCCCCGGAGGACCCCGAGGTCATGTGGCAGTTCGCCGAGGCCGTGCGCGGCCTGGCCGACGCCTGCCAGGCCCTGGGCGTCCCGGTGACCGGCGGGAACGTCTCCTTCTACAACCAGACGGGCTCGGACGCGATCCACCCGACCCCGGTGGTGGGCGTGCTCGGCGTGATCGAGGACGTCGCCAGGCGGGTGCCCAGCGGCTTCACCGGCGAGGGCGACAAGGTCGTCCTGCTCGGCGAGACCGGCGAGGACTTCGGCGGCTCGGAGTGGGCCCACGTGGTCCACGGGCACCTGGGCGGCCTCCCGCCGGAGCTGGACCTGGTGGCGGAGAAGGCCCTGGCGGAGGTGCTCACCGAGGCCGCGGCGCGCGGCCTGCTGACCGGCTCCCACGACCTGTCCGACGGCGGGCTGGCCATCGCCCTGGCCGAGGCCTGCCTGGCCCGGGGGATCGGCTGCACCGTCTCCCTCACCGGGCAGGACGCGTTCACCGACCTGTTCAGCGAGTCGGCCTCCCGTGCGCTGGTGACCGTGCGGCCGGAGTCCTTCGACGCCTTCGCCGAGCTGTGCGCCGCCCACGAGGTGCCCTGCTACGGCCTGGGCGTCACCGGCGGCTCCTCGCTGGTCGTGGAGGGCGTCCTGGAGATCCCCGTCGCCGAGCTCCGCGAGACCCACACCGCGACCCTCCCGGCCGTCTTCGGCTGACCGGTCCGGAACGTGACGAGGGGTGCGGCCCGGCGGGCCGCACCCCTTTCCCGCTTCTCCACACCGCGCCGCCGCACGCGCGTCCCGCCCGCCCGGCGGCGGACCCGCGGCATCTCGCGCCGCGACGTCTCAGGCGAGCAGTTCCCGCATCGTGACGGTGATCGGGAACGGCACCGCGACCCGGAGCTTCTCCCGCTCGATGCCGGTCGGCACGTAGGCGCCCGTGGTGTCGTCCAGTTCGTACACGTGCACGGCCGGACGGCCGTCCTCGTTCTCGATCCGCCAGAAGGGGCGGATGCCGGCCTGCGCGTAGCGCTCGGGCTCGACCTTCCGGTCCCGCTCCTCCGAGTCCGGGGACACGACCTCGACGGCGAGGACGACCTCTTCGGGCCGGTAGGTGGTGCGATCCAGTCCTGATCCGGACGGCTCCCGGACGACCATGAGGTCCGGTCCCGGTCGCTGCCTCCGCCCCAGTGTGACGGTCATCTCGCGTACCACGTCGCAGTCTTCGGGAACTGCGGACCTCAGCACCCGGACGAGATCGTCGACGATCCTCATGTGCAGCTTCGTCTGCGGGGCCGCACGACGAGGGCGCCGTCGATGAGCTCGACGTGACGCGGCGCCTCCGGGGGAAGCCGGTCGAGGTCCTCGTCGGTCCAGCCGTCCGGCGGCGGACGGAGCGGGACAGGCGGCACTTCTCTCACCGTCTCCCCTCCCTCCACGGGACACCTCCGCATGACGATCCGCCCCGCCCGGCACCGGTATTCCCGGTGTCTTTCTCCCCGCACTTCTTCGCATTCCGGATGGGCGGAGAATTCCCGGCGCCGTCCGGCGGAACCGATGGGCCGGTGTCGATCCGGGAATCGTGCGGGAGGGCCCGGGAAACGGAAACCCGTTGGCGGCACCGGTGGGGTGCCGGATAATCGGGGCGTTCGGGGGAACCCGCCCGCGGGGCGGGGCGGACACCGCGGGGATCGCACGATCCCCGCCGAACACGGAGGCCGCTGTGCCGACGAACGACCCGACGGCCGAACCGGGAGCCGGGACCGCCGTGCCGGAGCCGTACCCCCGCGCCGTCCCGGTGACCGGTGCCACGGCCCCGATGACCACCGGAGCCGGGCCGGAGCCGTACCTCCCCCCGGCCACGCAGCCGGTCCGCGCGGTGGTCTGGCTGCTCCACCTGGCGCTGCCGATGCTGGGACTCTGGCTGCTGCTCGCCCGGCCGCACCTCGACGCCCGCTGGCAGGACGACCCCGCCCACTTCTGGATGATCATCGCCGTGGCCGGGATCAGCCTGGTCCTGGGCGCGCTGGTCAGCCGGGCCGCCGCCCGGCGCGCGGACGCCCGGCTGCTGCTGGTCTCGCTGGTCTTCCTCGGCAGCGCGGGCTTCTTCCTCGTGCACGGCCTGACCACCCCGAGGGTCATCCTGCCGGGACCGAGCCGCGGGTTCGACCTGTCCCACCCGGTCGGCCTCCTGGTCTCCTCGGTGTTCGCCTTCGCCGCGGCCCTGCCGCTGGGCGAGCGGGCGGCGGCGCTCGTGCTGCGGGCGCGGCACGTGCTGCGCGGCGCCCTGGCTGCGGTGGTCGCCGGCTGGGCCCTGGCCTGCCTGGTGCCGGGCCTCACCCCGCTCAGCGGGCGCCCGCCCGCGCCCGGCGCCGGCCTCGGCGGCGCGGACCTGGCCGCGGTCGCCCTGTACGGCGCGGCGGCGGCGCTGACGTTCCGGCTGCACCGCAGGCGGCCGGCGGCGATGCTGGTCAGCCTGGTCACCGCCTACGCGCTGCTCGCCGAGGCGGCCGTCGCCGGGATGCCGCACCGCAACTGGCATCTGTCCTGGTGGCTGTGGCACGTGCTGCTCGTGCTGGCCTTCGGGTTCGTCGCCTACAGCGCCCACCTTCAGTTCCGGCGCGAGGGCTCGGCCGCCGGGCTGTTCGACTCGGTGACCCTGGCCGCGACCGTGCGCAGGCTGCGCGGCGAGTACGAGCAGGCGCTGGAGGAGCTCGTCGGCCACCTGCGGCGCAGCGCGGACGGCGGCCCGGGCACCGGCCCCGGCTCCGGCCCCGGTGACTCCGCGGGCCGCCGCGCGACGCGGCAGGTCCCGGTGGCGACCAGGCTCGCCGGCAAGTTCGGCCTCACCGAGGCGCAGGCCGCCGTGCTCGACCGGGCCGGCGCGGCGCTGGCCGCCGAACGCGAGCTGTCCGAGCGGCTGGCCGCCCTGGTGGACCTGGGCAACCGGGCACGGGTCGGCCTGCCCGAGGACGAGCTGCTCGCCCAGGCGGTGGACCGGGCCCGGCGGGCGTACGGGGACGTGCGCCTCGGACTCGTCGCGGACGGGCGGGTCGCGGTCGGCGCGGCCGAGTACACCGCGGAGGACTTCCCCGGCGGCCGTGCGGTGCGGCGCGGCGGCGCGGTGGTCCACCCGCTGACCGTCAAGGGCAGGCTCGCCGGGGCGCTGGAGGTACCGGTCGGCGCGACCTCCCAGGACGAGGCGCTCGCGGCCACGCTCGCCGGGCAGCTCTCGATCGCCCTGGAGAACGTCCGGCTCTACCGGGAGCTGGAAGGGCTCTTCCGGAACTACATGTCCCCGGACGTGGCGCAGGCGCTGCTGGCCGACCCCCGCCGGGCCGAGCTGGGCGGCGAGCTGGTCGAGCTGACCGCGCTCTTCGCCGACCTGAAGGGCTTCACAGGCTTCTCCGAGCGGGTCGCGCCCGCCGAGATCGTCGAGATGCTGAACCGCTACCACGGCGCGGCCGTGCCGATCGTGCTCGGCCACGGCGGCACGATCGTGCAGTTCGTCGGCGACGCGCTGCTGGCGCTGTTCAACGCCCCGGCCCGGCAGCCCGGCCACGCCGAGGCGGCGGCCCGGGCGGCGCTGGCCATGCAGGAGGCCGCCG
Organism: Planomonospora alba; assembly: GCF_039534085.1. NCBI lineage: Bacteria > Bacillati > Actinomycetota > Actinomycetes > Streptosporangiales > Streptosporangiaceae > Planomonospora > Planomonospora alba. Next base: position 57,719 of record NZ_BAAAUT010000030.1, on the reverse strand, counting down.
GGAAGATCGCCGCCGAGACGCCCGGCTACCCCCGGTTCAGGATCGGCGTCAACACCGGGCCCGCGCTGGTGGGCAACATCGGCAGCCCCGAGCTGCGCGGGTTCAACGCGATGGGCGACTGCGTGAACGTCGCCGCCCGGCTGGAGGGCGTCGCCGAGCCCGGCACCGTGGTGATCGGTCAGAGCACGCTCGACCTGCTCGGCCCCCGGGCGCGGGTCCGGCCGCTGGGCGGGCTGAGCCTCAAGGGCAAGCGGCAGCCCGTCCACGCCTACGTGCTGTCCGGGCTGCCGTGACCCCGGACCCCGCAGCGGAGAGCCCCCCGGGACCGCCCGCGCACCCGCACGCCGTACCGCACCGGCACGGCCGGCGCCGCCGTGCCGCCCGGCCCGTCCCTCCAGGAGGAGAAACCGATGAGCCCTTCCCCCGAACCGGGTGAGTTCCTCGCCCTGCTCACCCCCGAGGAGACCGCCGGGCTGCGCGCCGCCGGGCGGGTCCGGCGCTGGGAGCGGGGCGCGACCCTGATGACCGAGGGCGACGCCGCCGACTGGGTGCTCGTGCTCACCTCCGGCCGGGTCAAGGTCTCCTCGCACACCGCCGCCGGGACCGAGGTGGTGCTCGCCGTGCGCGGGCCGGGTGCGCTGCTGGGCGAGTTCTCCGCCATCGACGGCCTGCCGCGCTCGGCCACGGTCACCGCGCTGGAACCGGTCGAGGGCATCGCCGTCCACGACTTCCCGGCCTTCCTGCGCCAGCACGGCCGCGTCGCCGTGCTGCTGCTGCGGACGGTGACCGGCCGGGTCCGCGACGCCGACCGCAAGCGGATCGAGTACGGCGCGTTCGACACCACCGGGCGGGTCGCCACCCGGCTGGTGGAGCTGGCCGAGCGGTACGGCGAGCAGGCCGGCGGCGCGGTGCGGGTGGCGCTCCCGCTCTCCCAGGACGAGCTGGCCGGGTGGACCGGCGCCTCCCGGGAGGCGGTCAGCAAGGCGCTGCGCGCGCTCAGGGACCGGGGGCTGATCGAGACCGGCCGCCGCCGGGTCGTCGTCCACGACATGGAGGGCCTGCGCAGGCGGGCCAGGTGAGCGCTCCCCGGCCCCGGAACAGAACAAGCCTCCGCCGGTAGGCCAGACTGGAGGGCATGGTCGCGCTCCCCCAGGACCTGCCCGGTTCCCCCGAGTACGCCTCCAGGCTCCGCTACGCCTGGCGCGTCTGCTCGGTCACCAGTCTCGGGCTGGTGCTGATCGGCGTCTCCGGAAGCACCCTGAACGTCGCCCTGCCCGAGGTGGTCCGGCACTTCCGCGCCGACGCCTTCGCCTCCGGCTGGATCCTGCTCTCCTTCATGCTGGTCAACACCGCGACGCTGGTGTTCTTCGGCCGGGTGGCCGACCTGCTCGGCCGCCGGGAGGTCTACCTGACCGGCTTCGCGCTGTTCACCGCCGCCTCGCTGCTGGCGGGGCTCGCCCCGGACGTGTGGTTCCTGATCGCGATGCGGGTGGTCCAGGCGGTCGGCGCGGCGATGATCCTTGCCAACGGGACCGTGATCATCACCGACGCCTTCCCGCCGGACCGGCTCAGCCAGGGCATGGGCGTCTACATCGGCACGCTCTCGGTCGCCCAGCTCGCCGGCCCCACCGTGGGCGGGCTGATCGCCGAGACCGCCGGCTGGCAGTGGATCTTCTGGGTGAACGTGCCCGCCGGGCTGGTCGCCTTCGCCTGGGGGGCGCTCACCCTGCGCAGGGTCGGGCGGGGCCCCCGCGAGCCGGTGGACGCGCTGGGCAACCTGCTCGTCTTCGCGCTGCTGTCGGCCGCGCTGATCGCGCTCTCCGAGGCGGGCTCGCGCGGTCCGGGCAGCCCGGTCGTGATCGCCGGCGCGGCGGTCGCCGCGCTCCTGGTCCCGGTGCTCGTCCTCGTCGAGCGCCGCGCCTCCCACCCGGTGCTCGACGTGCGCCTGTTCGGCCGGCGGGTGCTGGCCTTCGCCAACCTGGCCTCGTTCTGCAACGCGCTGGCCCGCTCGGCGCTGATCCTGCTGGTCGCCCTCTACTTCCAGGCGGCCCGGGGCGTGGACGCCGTCACCGCCGCGCTGGGCGTGCTCCCGGTCCCGGCCGGCATGGCGCTGGCCTCCCCGGTCACCGGCGCCCTGGGCCGCCGGGTCTCCCCCTACGCCCTGTCCGTCGGCGGCTGCCTGCTCAGCGCCTCCGGCCTGGGGGTCCTGCTGCTCAACACCGCCCCCGCCACGCCGTACTGGGTGATCGGGATCGGGCTGTTCCTGTGCGGGTGCGGGAGCGGGACCTTCCTCACCGGGAACACCACCCAGGTCATGCAGGCCCTGCCGGCCGGCGGCCTCGGCGTGGTGAACGGCTTCCGTCTGATGATCATGAATGTGGGGATCGTGCTCAGCGTCGCCGTCACGCTGAGCGTGCTGACCGGCGCGGTCGATCCGCACCTGCGCGGCCAGATCTACGCGGGCACGCTCTCCCGCATGTCGCCGGTCGCCGTCGAGCAGCTCATGGCGGGCTTCCGGCAGACGTACGGCGTGCTGTTCGCCGTCGCGCTGACCGGCGCCCTGCTGGCCGCTCTGGCCCGGGAGCCCCGGCGCGGCCCCGCCGCCCGGTGAGGGCGGCCCGCCGTACCCGACCGGACCGGGCCCGCGGATGTCGGGTGCGGCCGGGTCCGTCCCGCCTAGCGTGAGTGCTCGCAAGGGAAGGAGGCCGGGGTGCTGGAGCGGCTGAACCGGGCCATCGACTACATCGAGGACCACCTCGGCGGGGAGATCGACATGGCCGAGCCGGCGCGGATCGCCGCCACGTCGGAGTACCACTTCCGGCGGCTGTTCTCCGCGCTGGCGGGCCTGCCGCTGTCGGAGTACGTCCGCCGCAGGCGGCTCACCCTGGCGGGCGCCGAGGTGCTCGCCGGGCAGGAGACGCTGCTCGACATCGCGGTGCGGTACGGCTACGGCTCGGGCGAGGCGTTCGCCCGGGCGTTCCGCGCCGTGCACGGCGTCGGGCCCGGCGAGGCCAGACGGACCGGCGCCGCGCTGTACTCCCAGCCCCGGATGTCCTTCCGCCTCGTCGTCGAAGGGAGCAGCGGCATGCGGTACAGGATCGTGGAGAAGGACGCCTTCCGGCTCGTGGGCAGGAAGGCCCGCGTCCCCCTCGTCCACGAGGGGATGAACCCGGCGATCGCCGAGTTCACCCGGGGCATCGGCAAGGAGGGTCTGGACCGCATCGCGGCGCTGTCGGACCAGGCGCCGCAGGGCCTCGTCAACGCGGCCGACGCCCTCACCGACCGGCGGGAGGAGGGCAGCGAGCTCGACTACTACTGCGCCGCGGTGACGGGCGCCGACGCCCCCGAGGGCATGGACGTGCTGGAGGTCCCGGCGGGCGCCTGGGCGGTCTTCGAGGCCTCCGGCGCGTTCCCGCAGGCGGTGCAGTACCTGTGGCGGGACGTGTTCACCCAGTGGTTCCCCTCCAACCCGTACCGGAGCCGGCCGGGCCCGGAGATCTCCCGCACGGTGGTCTCCCCGGACGGCACGGAGGCGGAGGCCGAGCTCTGGATCCCCGTGGAGCGGGAGACCGCCTGAACGGGCCCGGCGCCCCGCCGTACCGGCTCCCGGATGCCGGTACGGCGGGGCGCGCCGGGATCAGGAACCGATCTTCTTGCCCCGGCTGTGCCAGGCCACCGCGACCGACGGGCGGGGCTGGCTGTCGCCGCCGTCCGGCCAGTGGCTGGCGGGGGACTCCGGAGAGGCGCCGTCGACCTCACCGGGGTGCTGCACCGCGACGAAGACGCTGCGCTGGTCCTCGGTGATCATCGGGCCGCAGGTCTCCGCGCCGAGCGGCACGGTGAGGAACTGGCGCAGGTGGCCGCGCTCGCGCCCGGCGACCGGCATGACGAACAGGCCGTCGTTGGAGCCGAGCGCGTTGCCGTCCGTGGAGATCCACAGGTTGCCGTCGCGGTCGAAGGCCAGGTTGTCCGGGCAGGAGATCGGCGAGACCTTGCTCTTGTCGAATCCGGCGAAGTAGGTCGAGGCGTCGGCCGGGTCGCCGCAGACCAGCGGGAGCGACCAGGCGAAGGTCGTGGCCCCGGCGTCGTTGCGGCGCTCGACGATCTCCAGCACGTGGCCGTGCTTGTTGTAGGCGCGCGGGTTGGCCTCGTCCGCCTGGGCCGGGGCCCGGTTGGAGTTGTTGGTCAGCGCCACGTAGACGGCGCCGGTGACGGGGTTGCGCTCGACGTCCTCGGGCCGGTCCATCCTGGTCGCGCCGACCTTGTCGGCGGCCAGCCGGGTGAAGACCAGGACCTCGGCGGCGGTCATGCCCGGCACGTGGGAGACGTTCCCGGTGACCAGCGGGATCCACTCGCCCGAGCCGTCGAAGCCGCCGTCGGCGGGGAGCTTGCCGGAGCCGTCGATCTCGGCGGCCGGGCTGTCACCGGTGAACTTCGCCACGTACAGCGTGCCCTCGTCCAGCAGGGTGCGGTTGTGGCGGTCGAAGCCGGGGATGTAGCGCTTCTTCGAGACGAACTTGTAGACGTACTCGAAGCGGGAGTCGTCGCCCATGTAGGCCACGACCCGGCCGTCCTTGGCCAGGGTGGTGGTGGCGGCCTCGTGCGCGAAGCGGCCCAGCGCGGTGCGCTTGACCGGGGTGGAGTCGGGGTCGAACGGGTCGATCTCCACGATCCAGCCGAAGCGGTTGGCCTCGTGCGGGTGCTTGGACAGGTCGAAGCGCTCCTCGACCCGGTCGAAGCGGCGTCCGCCCGGCGTGGTCGAGGCGGTGTCGATGCCGTACCGCTTGAGGGCGGCCTTCTGGTCCTCCGGCGCGCCGCTGCCCAGCACGAAGTACTGGTTGAAGTTCTCCTCGGCGGTCAGCACGGTGCCCCACGGGGTGGTGCCGCCCGCGCAGTTGTTCAGCATGCCGAGGACGGTGGTGCCCTCCGGGTCGGCGGCGGTCTTCAGCAGGTCGCTGCCGGCGGCCGGGCCGGTGAACCGCATCGGGGTCTGCGCGGTGATGCGGCGGTTGTAGCGGCGGCGGCCCCGGGTGACCAGCGTCCACCGGCCGGTGCCGCGCACCCGCTCGACCTCGACCACCGAGCCGCCGTGCGCGGCCAGGGCGATCTTGATCTGCTCCTCGGTCGCGGCGTTCCCGCCGGTGTAGCCGCGGAACATCAGCGCCTCGTCGGTGTACTCGTGGTTCACCCAGAGCAGGCCGCGGTCGCGGCCCATCGGGAAGAACGTCACGAAGTCGCAGTTGTAGCCGAACTGCTTGGCCTGCGCCTCGGCGGTCTGGTTCTCGTAGTCGAACTCCGGGGCGCCGGGCAGGACCGGGTCGCCCCAGCGCACGACGACGGCCGACTCGTAGCCCTCGGGGACGACGATGCGGTCCTCCCTGTTCGGCGCGACGGCCGCGAAGCGCAGCGCGCCCCGGCCGTGCTCGTGCCCGCGGCCGAAGCCCTGCGCCTCCACCCCGGGGTCGGCGGCGGCGGGCACGGCACCCGCCACGCCGGCCACCCCCGCCCCGACGGCCACGGCGCCGAGCGCCCCCGCCCGGAGCACGCCGCGGCGGGACAGGACCGAGGTGACCACGTCGCCGAAGTACGCGTTGTCGCTGGTGTTGGGGACGTCGTGCGCGCACGCGTTGCCGCAGCGGAACTCGCAGGTCAGCGCGCTGCGCCCGCTCTTGTGCGGGCTCGTGAGCAGCGGGAGCGTTCGGCGCGGCGAGGGGTTCGCCACAGTGGCCTCCAAAGGGTGCACAGATGTTTCCGAGCCGGGACGCTAGGCGGACCGGCCGAACCGGAGGTGAACGACGTTTGCCCGGGTGATGAACCGTTCGTCATCGATGGGCGGATTCTCCGGCCGCCTCCCCTCCCCTGGGTGTCCCCTGCGGCGGGCATGATGGGGGCGTGCCACCTCACAAACCCGATCCCGCCAAGGTCCGCGCCGCGCTGGACGAGCAGCTGACCGCCCTCGACGAGCCGCCCTACGACGGCCCGGACGGCCTCGACGCCCTGCTGGGAGCGTGTGTCGCGGTCGTCCTACGGGCCTACGGACGGGGGCTCCGGCCGGAGCGGGACGCCGCCCGCCTGGCCGTACGGCACCTGCTGGACCGGCTGGCCGCGGCGGCCCCGGGCCGGACCGTGGAGGTGCGGGTGCCCCCGTACGCGGCGGTGCAGTGCGTGGCGGGCCCCCGGCACACCCGGGGCACCCCGCCGAACGTGGTGGAGACGGACGCGCGGACGTGGCTGGAGCTGGCCACCGGGCGGCTGGCGTGGACCGAGGCGGTGGCGGACGGGCGCGTCGCGGCGAGCGGGGCCCGCGCCGACCTGGCGGAGCACCTCCCGGTCGTCTGAGGTCGCGCGGGCGGGCCCGGCACGGGACACGGCCGGAGCCCTGGGGCCGCGGGCGCGTCGCCGGTCAGGGCACCTCGACCCGGATGCCGAACCGCTCCTCCAGGCAGCGCTCCTGGAGCCCGGGCGGCAGGTCCATGCAGGCGCTCGCACGGCTGAAGAACCAGACGACGGATGCCGCGGCGATGACCAGGGCGAGGGCGCTCAGGGCGATGCCCACCCAGGCGCGGCGGCGGTTGGCGTCCTTGGCCACCGCGATGAAGCCCACGATCAGACCGGCGATCGCCGTCAGCACGCCCAGCCCGCAGGCGACGAGCAGCAGGACGCTGGCGATGCCGAGCACGAGCGCGGCGGTGCCGAGCCCGCCGCCCCGCCCGGTCGCGGGCCGCATGCCCGGAGGCACCGGATACTGCGCCGGGCCTCCGGGATATGTCGGACCGCCCGGCCACGGCGCCGCCTGCGGCGGGCCCTGCGGGGCGGGGTAGGCGCCGCCCGGGGGCGGCGCGGAGGAGGAGCCGCCCGGAGGCGGCGCCTGATATGCGAATCCGCCGGACGGCGGAGTAACGGGGGCGTGGGGCGGGGGCTGCGCGGCGGAGGGCGGGGACGGCTGCCGGCCGCCCGGCCCGGACGGGCCGCCCTCCTGCCCCGCGGGACCCCCGGCTCCGGTCCGTCCCACAGGCTCACCACCATAGGGCCGCGCCCCGGCGGTCGGCTCACCGGGCGGGCCCGCGGCCCCCGCGGCGGGCCCGCCGTACGGCCCGCCGGGACCGGGCGGCTCCTCCGGCGCGGCCGGCCCGCCCACCGGGGACTCCCCCGCGGCGGGCCCGCCGGGCGGGGACGGGACGGGACCGGTACCCGGCGGGGGCGTCGGCGGCTCGTACCGCGAGGGGCCGGAGACGGCCGAGGCACCCGGCTGGATCACCGGTCCCTCGCCGAGGGGCCGCTCGGCGGCGCTCTCCCAGCCCGGATAGGGAGGCGGCGCCGCCTCCGGCTCCGGGCCCCGGTCTCCCGGGTCCATCCGGAACGGCTCGGGCACCTCCGGCGCGTCCGGCACGTCCGGGTGCGGCGGCCTCGGCTCCCCCGGCGGGCTGGGCTCCTCGGGCGGGGCGGGCTCACCCGGCGTCCCCGGCACCTCCGGCGCGTCCGGCACGTCCGGGTGCGGCGGCCTCGGCTCCCCCGGCGGGCCGTACCCGCCGGGGGCGTCCGGCGTCCCCGGCACACCCGGCATCGGCGCGGTGGAGACCTCCGGAGGCTCCGGGAACTCCGGGAACTCCGGGAACTCCGGGACCTGCGAGGGCTCCCGGGCGTCCGGAGGCCCCGGCTCCTCCCGCTCGGGCCGCCGGCCCTCCGGCTCCCGCCGCGGCTCAGGCTGATCTGGGTCCACAGGTGTTGTCACGTCCGCTCTCCCGACGATCTCCCGACGTGTAGACATGCCGGAGATCCCACTTTCCCCCGGTCGCCGCGGATATCACCGACCGGCTCGGCAAATCGGGAGCGATCGTTCGGTCAGGGTGTGGCAAGCCGGAGAGCCGGACCCGGGGTACGAGCAATCGGGAGCCCGACCTACACTGAGCCATGTGCTGAAGGGCGACGGCCAGCTGAGCCATGACCTTGACCCCCGTGACCGACCCCCGAAGGACGCCTGCGGCGTCTTCGGCGTATGGGCCCCCGGGGAGGAGGTCTCCAAACTCACCTACTACGGGCTGTACGCGTTGCAACACCGCGGCCAGGAGTCGGCCGGCATCGCGGTCAGCGAGGGCAGCCGCATCCTCGTCTACAAGGACATGGGCCTGGTGGCCCAGGTCTTCGACGAGTCGGTGCTGGGCACCCTCCGCGGTCATCTGGCCATCGGCCACTGCCGCTACTCGACCACCGGGTCGAGCGTCTGGGAGAACGCCCAGCCGACGCTGAGCTCCGCCGACGGCGGCGGGCTCGCGCTCGCCCACAACGGCAACCTGATCAACACCCCCGAGCTGGCCCGGCGGCTCGCCCCGGGCACCGTCCGCGCGACCACCGACACCGAGGTGCTGACCGCGCTGCTGGCCCAGGACCGCGGCCAGCCCGTCGAGGACGCCGCCGCCGATCTCCTCCCGCAGGTCAAGGGCGCCTACTCGCTCGTCTTCATGGACGAGCGGACGCTGTACGCCGCCCGCGACCCGCAGGGCATCCGCCCGCTGGTCCTCGGCCGGCTGGAGCGCGGCTGGGCGGTCGCCTCCGAGACCGCCGCCCTGGACATCGTGGGCGCCACCTTCGTCCGCGAGATCGAGCCGGGCGAGCTCATCACCATCGACGAGCGCGGCGTGCGGTCCCGCAGGTTCGCGCTGGCCGAGCCCAAGGGCTGCCTGTTCGAGTACGTCTACCTCGCCCGTCCCGACACCACCATCGCCGGGCGCGGCGTGCAGAGCACCCGCGTCGAGGTCGGCCGCACGCTGGCCCGCGAGCACCCGGTCGAGGCCGACCTGGTCATCCCCACGCCCGAGTCCGGCACCCCCGCCGCCGTCGGCTACGCCGAGGAGAGCGGGATCCCGTACGGCCAGGGCCTGGTGAAGAACTCCTACGTCGGCCGGACCTTCATCCAGCCGTCCCAGACGATCCGCCAGCTCGGCATCCGACTCAAGCTGAACCCGCTGAAGGAGGTCGTCGCCGGCAAGCGCCTGGTCGTCGTGGACGACTCGATCGTGCGCGGCAACACCCAGCGGGCGATCGTCAAGATGCTGCGGGAGGCGGGCGCGCGCGAGGTCCACGTCCGGATCTCCTCGCCGCCGGTCGCCTGGCCGTGCTTCTACGGCATCGACTTCGCGACGAGGGCCGAGCTGATCGCCGGCTCGCTCAGCGTGGAGGAGATCCGCGACTCCCTCGGCGCCGACTCCCTCGGCTACATCTCGCTGGAGGGCCTGACCGCGGCGACCACGATCCCCGCCGAGCGGCTCTGCCGCGCCTGCTTCACCGGCGAGTACCCGATCGCCGTCGACCACGACAACGTGGGCAAGTACGTCCTGGAGGCCAAGGCGTGAGCGAGCGGGCCGACAGGCACAGCACCGAGGTCGTACGACCGACGGAGGAGGCCGTATGACCAGCTACGCAGCCGCCGGAGTGGACATCGACGCGGGTGAGCGCGCCGTCGAGCTGATGAAGGCGAAGGTCGCGCGGGCGCGCCGGCCGGAGGTGGTCGACGACGCCAGCGGCTTCGCCGGGCTGTTCGACGCCTCGGCGCTGCTGACCTACAAGCGGCCGCTGCTGACCACCTCGACCGACGGGGTCGGGACCAAGGTCATGCTCGCGCAGGCGCTGGGCAAGCACGACACGATCGGCGTCGACCTGGTCGGCATGGTCGTGGACGACCTGGTGGTCTGCGGCGCCGAGCCGCTGTTCATGACCGACTACATCGCCTGCGGCAAGGTCGTCCCCGAGCGGATCGCCGAGATCGTCGGCGGGGTCGCCGAGGGCTGCCGCCTGGCCGGCACCGCGCTGGTCGGCGGCGAGACCGCCGAGCACCCGGGCGCCATGGGCGCCGACGAGTACGACCTGGCGGGCGCGGCCACCGGAGTGGTCGAGGCGGACGACATGCTGGGGGCGCACCGGGTCCGCGAAGGCGACGCGGTGCTCGCGCTGGCCTCCTCCGGCGTGCACTCCAACGGCTACTCGCTGGTCCGGCACATCATCAAGACCGCCGGGCTCTCGCTGGAGCAGGAGGTCCCCGAGTTCGGCCGGACGCTGGGCGAGGAGCTGCTGGAGCCGACCCGGATCTACGCCCTCGACTGCCTGGCGCTGGCCCGCACCGTCGAGGTCCACGCCTACGCCCACATCACCGGCGGCGGCCTGGAGGGCAACCTGTCCCGCTCGCTCCCGCCGGGGCTGGACGCGGTGCTGGACCGGTCGTCGTGGACCCCGCCCGCCGTCTTCGAGGTGCTCGCCGGCCACGGCGGGGTCGCGCAGGCCGACATGGACCGCACCTTCAACCTGGGCGTGGGCATGGCGGCGATCGTCCCCGCGGACGCGGTCGGCCCGGCTCTGGCCCTGCTCGAGGAGCGGAACCTGCCCGCCTGGGTCCTCGGCGAGATCGTGCCGGGCACCGGCCGGGCGCGCTACCGCTAAGCCCCTGCGCCCGCGCCCCTTCTCCCCTCCCGCCTCGCGGGCCGGAGAGGGGGCGCGGGACGGGGACGTCACCGGACGACCGTCATCGCGCCCTCTCCACGGCGGCGGGTCCCCGACGGCTCAGCCCCCCTCCACGGCCGGAGCCGTCGGCGCTCGCCGCTGCCCGCGCGGGGGCGAGGAGTCCCGGGGAACGACCGCAGGCGCTCCGGGTTCCGGAGCGCCGGAGGAGACGGGGCGCACGGTCAGAACGCCCGGTGGCCGAAACCCACCGGGCGTTCTGCCCTCACTCAAGGTGAATACCGCCTACCGGGGGCTGGACGTGCCGCCGTCCCGGTCGTCTCCGGAGTCGAAGTCATCGGCGTAATCGGCGTACCGATCCGCGAGATCATCGTAGGAGTCGTCAGCGTCGTTCTTGTGGACGGAGTCGTTGACTCCGAGCTCGTTGCGAAGACGCTCAAGATCAGTGCCACCGCTGTTGTACTTCAGCTGGCGAGCAACCTTGACCTGCTTGGCCTTTGCTCGGCCGCGCCCCATTGGCTCGACCCCCTCGTGTGGGGTCGTGCCCGACCCCTCGTCGCTAACGCACCACGCACTGACACCACCTGACTGAGGCGTCAGTTCTCGTTCGACTACAACCGTACCTGTTTTGCGCCCGCCTCGGTACGCCGCAGGGGCATGATGGGCTAGCGACCTAGCCAAATGCCCCTAATCCGCCCGACTTCCGACATTCTGCGCTCGGCAAGCCTATCTGCTGCGACAGCCGGCGGGACGCCGTCCTCAGCCGCCGTGGTGAAAATCTTGAGGGTCGTGGCGTAGATCTTCTCCGCCTTTGCCCGCGCCCGGTCCATGTCGAACCCGCCGATCTCGTCGGCGACCTGGATCACTCCGCCGGAGTTGACGACGTAGTCGGGCGCGTACAGGATCCCGCGGTCGGCGAGCTGCTTCTCCACCCCGGGGTGGGCGAGCTGGTTGTTGGCGCCGCCGCAGACGATCGAGGCCCGCAGCCGGGCGACCGTCTGGTCGTCCAGCGCCCCGCCCAGCGCGCACGGCGCGTAGACGTCGATGTCGGCCGCGGTGAGGGCGGCCTGGTCGGCGACGACCTCGACCTGGGGGTGCCGTCCGCGCACCCGCTCGACGGCCTGCTCGCTGACGTCGCAGACCACCACCTCCGCGCCGTCCTCGACGAGGTGGTCCACCAGCCGGTGGCCCACCTTGCCCACGCCCTCGACCCCGACCCGCCGGCCGCGCAGCGAGGGCGTGCCGAAGACGTGCTCGGCGGCGGCCCGCATGCCCTGGAACACGCCGAAGGCGGTCAGGATGGATGAGTCGCCGGCGCCGCCCTGGGCGAGGGTCCGGCCCGTGACGTAGGGGGTCTCGCGCGCGATGACGTCCATGTCCTCGCTGTAGGTGCCGACGTCGCACGCGGTGAGGTAGCGCCCGCCCAGCGAGTGGACGAACCTTCCGTACGCCCGCAGCATCGCCTCGTTCTTGTCCCTGTCCGGGTCGCCGATGATGACGGCCTTGCCGCCGCCGAGGTCGAGGCCGGCCAGGGCGTTCTTGTAGGCCATCGCCCGCGAGAGGTTGAGCACGTCCGCCAGGGCGTCCTGCTCGCTGCCGTAGGGATAGAACCGGGTCCCGCCCAGGGCCGGGCCCAGGGCGGTGTTGTAGACCGCGATGATCGCGTGGAGGCCGCTGCGCTCGTCGGAGCAGAAGACGACCTGCTCGTGCCTGGCCTGGCCGCTTGCTGGGCTGCTGTCCTTGTGGGAGAGCCCGAAGACGTCCGTCACGGTGGTGACTCCCGTCGTCCGGTCCGCCGCTCCGTTGCGGCGGAGATCACCCTCAGCGTAGCCACAACCCCCCGGCGTGACGAGCCGAATCCCGCCCCTCTCACCTGCCGGGACAGTCGTTCCCCGTGCCCTCCCCCGTTCCCGCCCGCCGCCTCCCCGGTGTCCGTCGCGGCATCCCCCAGCGCCGCCCCCGCCTCCGCCGTCCCCACCGCCCCCCCGTCTCCGAAAGGCCCGCCCCCGGGCACGGCGGGGCCGGTTTTCCGCGGTGGTCACCGACCGATACCGGACAACGGCAGGTCCTTCATGGCACGATGCGAACGTGCTGCCCTATGCCGCGTACCTCCGCGTCTATGAACCTCTGACCGCGTTCAGTCCCTCCGAACAGGTCTCGTGGCGGGCCTACGCGCAGGCGCCCGACCGGCCCCGGCGGGCCGGCGCGCTCCACGCCGAGCACGGCGAGGCCGTCGCGCGCCTGGTAGGGATCCCGCCCGCCCCCGCTCCCGTCCACGAGAGTCCCGACGCCTACCTGAGGCGCGTGGACGACGTGCTCTACGTCTGCCCCTGGCAGAGCCGGCTGCGTTCCTGGCTGGCCTTCTCCCGCCTGCGGGGCACGACGCCGCGCGTCCTGATGGAGCGGTTCGTGCCGCCGTCGATCGCCGAGCAGACCGCCGACGACTTCGACCGGTTCAAGCGGCGCGCCGGCTCGGCCGCCCTGCGCACCCACATCCGCACCTCCACCTGGCACATCCCGGCGCCGTGGTTCCTGCCCTTCGACGGCGGGGAGCGCTGGCTGGCCCTCGACGGCGAGGCGGGGGCGGGGGGCACGACCACCACCCGCAACCTGATCTACGTCACCTCCATGGCGCACGCCCGCCGCCGCGTCGCCCGCGCGCTGCAGATCATCCGCAGGCGGGTGGGCGGGATCGACATCACCGAGGAGGTGGAGGACGTCGCCCGCTGGCTGGAGGAGTTCCACCCGCACTCGCTGGTGGAGCTGGACTACGGCGGCATCGTCCACCTCATGGACGACGAGGAGCTCCGCACCGACCAGTCGGTGGCCGAGCTGGCCGCCGCCCTGACGGGCCTGGACACCGGTGAGGAGGAGCTGGCCGCCGCCATGTACCGGCGGGTCATCGCCCGTTGGAGGTCAATACAACTTCTCGAATCAGCAAACTGAGTCGCATATCACCCCTCTGACCTGCATAAGTGAGGCTGTCAACGTCCGGCGATGCATCTGCGAACTGAGTAGTTTGCCGTTTTCACTGCGATACCACGAATCGTGTCGCTAGAATCACCGAGCGTGACTGCACCACATACACAAGAGAGATGAGTCGCCCTAAAGGCTCGCCAATCGCTCTGTGTGGCTGTATGGTCACATCGGGTGATGCCGCATATGGTCCTAACAGCCGCACGCAAGGGGCCATAGGGGGACATCCGTGACAAGCGTCAAGTCGCAGGATCGCTGTCGTCGGTCCACACGGAGGAGAGGCCGCACAAATGTCAGCTCGTACACCTGAGGCCGAGCCGCTGCTCACCCCAGCGGAGGTCGCAACCATGTTCCGCGTCGACCCCAAGACCGTGACCCGGTGGGCGAAGGCGGGCAAGTTGACGTCCATCCGCACCCTGGGTGGGCACCGCCGCTACCGGGAGACCGAGGTCCGCGCGCTGCTCGCGGGGATTCCGCAGCAGCGCTCCGAGTAGGACGGGGACATCGTCCGGACCCGCGGGGGATCAGACGCGCGCTCACCGGGGGGTGGGCGTGTGGACCGTACAGGCTCTGTGGGAGGCGGTGCCGCCCGCCCGGCGCCGCCCCACCTGCCGCCCGCGGCCGTCTTCACCCGCGCGGCCCCGTTCCGGCCCGGGCCCGGCTAGAGCAGCTGGTCGCGGACGAGCTCCTTGAGGATCTCGTCGACCTGGGGATCGTGGTTCGCAGCCACCCCGAGGAGCGCGACCATGTGGTCGACCAGCATGCGCTCCAGCGTGGGCCGCTCGATGTCCCGGTGCTCCAGCCAGTCGAGGCCGGCCGTCTCGACGGAGGCGATCCACGAGCGCAGCGTGATGCGGAGGGCGGGACCCGGCTCCTCGACCCGCATCTGCCGCATGATGAGGCGGAGCAACCGGTGCCTGACGCTGTCGACGATCTCACCGATCTCACCGCTGCGGTTGGCCGGACCGCCTTTGAGCAGCGCCGCGAACCCCGCCGCGTGCTCCTCGACGAAGTCGAAGTAACGCCCGAGTCCCAGGGCCAGCTCGTCCAGCGGACGGCCGTTCCCCTGGGGCTTCAGCCGCGCCTCCAGCTGCGCGGCGGCGCTCTTCAGCGCGGCGACGTAGAGCTCCTGCTTGCCGCCGAAGTAGTGGTAGACCAGCGCCCTCGACGCCCCGGCGGCCGAGGCCACGTCGTCGATGGAGACGTCCTCGGCGTCACGTCTGCTGAACAGCTCCAGCGCCGCGGCCATGAGCTCCTCGCGGCGCCGGTCCACACTGAGCCTGCGCCGCGCCGGCCGCGCTCCGCCGCTCTTCTCCTGCCTGGCCGCCCCGGATCTCGAACCCACAGTGCGCACACTACCGAAGTCGCCACCGGACGGCCCCGGCGCCGAGATCGGAACCCTGTCGCGGGAAAAGCCGTACCCCATCCGGAACTCGATCGTTTTGAGTGAGAGGGCATCCGGACACCCTCGAACAGGTGCCCACCCACCATTCCGGGGGAGAGCCATGTCAGGACCACCGGTCGACACCACCGCCGCCCGCACCCGCGAGCTCACCGCGGCCGTCCCGCCCGACGGCGGCGGACCGCGCCCACGACCCACGATCCGCAACGTGGCCGAGCGGGCCGGTGTCTCCAAATCGCTGGTCTCGCTCGTGCTGCGCGGATCACCGCACGTCAGCGAGCACCGCCGGCAGGCCGTGCTACAGGCCGCCAGGGAGCTCGGCTACCGTCCCAACGCGGTCGCACGGAGCCTGGTCGAGGGCCGCACCCACCTGGTCGGGGCGCTCGTCGCCGACCTGCACAACCCCTTCTACGCCGAGTTCCTGGACGGCCTGCAGGAGAGCCTGCACGGCGACGGGCTGCGGCTGCTCATCGGCAACAGCCAGTGGGACCCCGCCTTCGAGGACGAGGCCGTCGAGGCCTTCCTGGAGCTCCGGGTGGACGGCCTCGTCCTCCTCGGCATCCCGCCCACCAGCGAGACGCTGATCGAGGCCACCGGCTACACGCCCATGGTCGTGGTGGGCGAGCGCGACATCGAGATCGACGGCGTGGACGCCGTCGTGGACGACGACCAGCTCGGCGCCCGCCTCGCCGTCGACCACCTGGTGGGGCTCGGCCACCGCCGGATCGCCCACATCGAGGGCACCCGCTCCTGCGGCCGCTTCCGGTGCGAGGGCTACCTGGTGGCGATGCGCAGGCACGCGCTGGCGCCGTACATCATGGTGGAGCAGGGCGAGCCCACCGAGGAGGGCGGTGCGCGCGCGGCGCGGAGCCTGCTGACCCGCGACCCCCGGCCCACCGCGATCTTCGCCTCCAACGACATGGTGGCGATGGGCGTGCTCGCCGCCGCCGCCGAGCTCGGTCTGCGGGTGCCCGAGGACCTGTCCGTGGTCGGCTACGACAACACCCACCTGGCGGGCGTGCCCGCGATCTCGCTGACCACCGTCGACCAGCCCCGCCGTGCCATGGGCCGCTCCGCCGCCGCACTGCTCAGCGACCGGATCGGCAACCCCCGCAAGGCCTCCCGCCTGCGCCAGGTCACCCCGGAGCTCGTGGTACGGCGCAGCACCGGCCCCGCGCGCGGGTGAGCCGCCCGCCTGGAGGGTCACCCCACATCCAGGCGGGTGCCAAGGCTGGGCAAACCCCCGAGGCCGCCGCGAGTGCCTGGTGTTGACTCTGGCGGTGACAAGGGGGGTAACTATGCGTGATCCAGAACTGGTGTCATGCGCCCAGCGCGCCGCCTCCGAGCTGGAGCGGGCCTGGGCACAGTGGCGGACCGCCCGCGGCCGCGGCACGGATCTCGGAGCGGAGTCCGGAGCCGGCTCCGTGGCCAGCTATGTCGCCCATTCGATCGACCATCCCTGGGGGCGCCCTCGGGTGGTCCTCGGCGTGGACGCCGAGGAGGCCCAGGAGCTCGCCGCGCTCCTGCAGCGGCACCGGAGCGGCGACCACGCCTGGTGACGCGCGTCCGGCGGCGTCACGGCCGGTGACGGCGGTACGCCCGGCGCCGGCCGCGGGAACGATCAGCGGGCCGGGCCGCGTAGGTTGGGTGACCGACGGTCCACGCGAAGGGAAGAACGTGACCAGCAGAGCACTCGCGGCGGTCCTCGTCCTGTGCGGTCTGGGCGTCGCCGCCTGCGGCGGCGGTCCCGACGGCGGCACGGCGGGCCCGGCGGCCCCCGGTCCCGCCACCGGCACGGCCGGGCCGCAGGCCTCGACGCCGGCCGATCCCGCCCCGGCCACCACGCCTCCCACCGGCGGGCCCCGCACGCCCTCCGGCGGTGACGCCACCGCGACCTCCGACACCGCCGTTCCCCTGCCGGACGCCGCGGCCCGGCCGCTGCGCGGCAAGCGGGTGGTCATCGACCCGGGACACAACGGGCACAACTACCGCAACCCCTCAGCGATCAACCGGCAGGTCGACGTCCTGACCCAGAAGAAGGCCTGCGACACCACCGGGACCTCCACCGATGACGGCTACGCCGAGGCGGCCTTCACCTGGGACGTGTCCCGGCGGCTGAAGGCGATCCTGGAGTCCAGGGGCGCGACGGTGAAGCTGACCCGCACGAACAACACCGGCGTCGGCCCGTGCATCACCGAGCGGGCGAAGATCGGCAACGACTTCCGGGCGGACGCCGCCGTCTCGGTGCACGCCGACGGCGCCGGCGCCTCCGACCGCGGCTTCCACGTGATCATCCCGAAGCGCATCGGCGGGCCGGTGGACCCGGTCGTGGACGACTCCGAGAAGCTCGGCCGCGCCATCCGCAAGGCCTTCCGCAGCGGCACCGGCCTGCCGTACTCGACCTACATCGGGAGCAACGCGCTGAGCTTCCGCGACGACCTCGGCGGGCTGAACCTGTCCACGGTCCCGAAGGTCTTCATCGAGTGCGGGAACATGCGCAACGCCACGGACGCGGCGAAGTTCAAGAGCGCCGCCTTCCGGAAGCGGATCGCCACCGCGCTCGCCGACGGGCTCCAGGTCTATCTGAGCTGACGCGCTCCCGGCCGGGCCGGTGCGCTGTGCACAACATCTGGAAAGTTTCTTTACGGTTTTCGCGACGCTTTGGCATGATCTGAGCCATGAGCGACCTTCTCCCCCGCCCCGTCTCCGCCCTGCCCGGCCGGGGCTCCTTCACCCTCTCCCCGGGTGACCCGGTCAGCGGCCCCGCCGACCTGGCGGACGCCGTACGGCGGGCGCTCCCCGCCCTGGACCTGCGCCCCGCCGACCCGGCAACGGCCGCGCAGGCGGCGGTCGCCGTGGCACGGGACCCGTCGCTGGACCCGGATGCCTACCGGCTGGAGGTGACGGAGCAAGGGGTGCGGATCGTCGCGGCGCAGCCGGCGGGCGCCTTCTACGCCGGGCAGACCCTCCGGCAGCTCCTGCCCGACACGGCCTTCCGCGCCGTCCGGGCGGGCGGGCGCGTGCCGGCGGTGCTGATCGAGGACGCTCCCCGGTTCTCCTGGCGCGGCGCGCACCTGGACGTGGCCCGGCACTTCCTGCCGAAGCGGGAGGTGCTGCGGATGGTCGACCTGATGGCCGCGCACAAGCTGAACCGGCTCCACCTGCACCTGGTGGACGACCAGGGCTGGCGGATCGAGAGCCGGGCGCATCCGCGGCTGCACGAGGTGGGCTCGCACCGGGCGCGCACGGTGACCAGCCACTACCGCGAGGAGCCCGCCTACGACGGCACCCCGCACGGCGGCTACTACACGCTGGACGACCTGGCGGAGATCGCCGCCTACGCGCGGGACCGGGCCGTGACGGTGGTGCCGGAGATCGACGTGCCGGGGCACGCCTCCGCGATCCTCGCCGCCTACCCGGAGCTGGACGCGCGGGCGACCGGCGGGCGGACGCCGGAGCCGTTCGGGGTGCTGGACCGGTGGGGCATCTCTCCGGCGATCCTCTCCCCGCTCCCGCCGACCGTCGACTTCCTCACCGCCGTCTTCGACGAGCTGCTCGGCGCGCTGGGCACCGCGCCGTACGTGCACATCGGCGGGGACGAGTGCGTGCTCGACGACTGGGCCGCCTCCCCGGAGATCACCGCGTTCTGGGAGGAGCTGGGCCTGACGGGCCCCGGTGAGCTGCACGCGTGGTTCCTGCGCCGGCTCGCGGACGCGCTGGCCGAGCGAGGCAGCCGGGCGGTCGTCTGGGACGAGGCCTTCGTCAGCGGCGCGCTCCGGCCCGACACGGTCGTGATGCCCTGGCGCGGCTCCGGGGTGGCCCGGCGGGCCGCGGCAGCCGGGTACGACGTGGTGCAGACGCCGGTCTTCCCGCTCTACTTCGACTACGCGGAGGCCGCCTCGGAGGACGAGCCGCTCGCCATCGGCGAGGCGATCACGGTGGCGGACGTGGCGGGATTCGCCCCCGTGCCGCCCGGGTGGAGCGAGCAGGAGGCCGCGCACGTACTGGGGGCGCAGTTCCAGCTGTGGAGCGAGCGCCTGCCCGACGCCCGGGCGGTGGACTACCGCGCCTGGCCCCGGGGCTGCGCGCTGGCGGAGGCCGCCTGGTCGGGTCCGGCCGACCCCTCGTTCACCGCCCGGCTGGAGCGGCACCTGCGGCGGCTGGACGCGCTCGGCGTGGAGTACAGGCCGCCGGCCGGGCCGCGCCCGTGGCAGCGCGGCGGCACCGGGCCGCGCCGCCACCGCCCGGGGGTCGTCCGGGTCGACGAGACCATGCGGCACCTGGAGGAGCTGACCCACGCCGCCGACTCCACCCGGCCCAGCATGTGACGCCTGCGGCCGGGCGGGCGGCGGGTCGGCCGGCGGCGCGGCCGGTCGCCAGGCGACCGGCCAGGCGGGCGGACGGCGGCCCACCGCCGCGGGTCAGCGGACGGTCGCCAGGCGGCCGGCCGTCAGCCCGGTCCGCAGGCCGGCCGTCAGCCGGCCACCTCGTAGCCGGCCTCCTCGATGGCGGCGCGGATCGCCGCGTCGTCGAGGGGGTCGCCGGTGACGTCCACCCGGCCGGACTCCAGGTCCACGTCGACCGCGGTGACGCCGGGGACCTCGCCCACCTCCTCCTTGACCGAGCTGACGCAGTGACCGCAGGTCATGCCGGTGACGGTGTAGGTGGCCACGCTCATGACGCCTCCCATGTCGATCTTCTGGTGATTACCTGCCCAGGGTATGGCTCAGCCTGCGGTGCGCCCGACGATCTCCCGTAGGTCGGTGACGCCGTGCCGCCGCATCCGCCGGGCCAGCCCCCGGTGGATGCGGTACGCCCACAGCGGCCCGTGGTAGACCATGCCGGTGTAGCCCTGGACCAGGGTCGCCCCGGCGAGCAGGCGCTCCCAGACGTCGTCGACGTCCTCCACGCCGCCGACGGACACGAGCGTGAGCCGGTCGCCGACCCGCGCCCGGAGACGGCGCAGCACCGCCAGCGAGCGGGCCTTCAGCGGACGCCCGGACAACCCGCCGGCCTCGGTGCTGGAGACGCCCTCGCGGCCGATCGTGGTGTTGGTCGCGATGATGCCGTCGAGCCCGAGTTCCAGGGCCAGGTCGGCGACCGCGTCCACGTCCTCGTCGGCCAGGTCCGGAGCGATCTTCACGAGCAGCGGGGTGCGCTTCGCGGTGCCGTCGGCGACCTCCTTGACCCCCGTGAGCAGCGGGCGCAGCAGCTCCACCGCCTGGAGGCTCCGCAGGCCGGGCGTGTTGGGCGAGCTGACGTTGACGACCAGGTAGTCGGCGAGCGGGGCCAGCTCCTTGGCGCTGGCCACGTAGTCCGCCACGGCCTCCGCCTCGGGCACGACCTTGGTCTTGCCGATGTTGACCCCGACGATCGCCGGGACGCCGCGGGTCCTGCTCAGCGCCCGGGCGGCGGCCGCCGCGCCCGCGTTGTTGAAGCCCATCCGGTTGATGATCGCCCGCTCCCCCGGCAGGCGGAACAGCCGCGGCCTGGCGTTGCCCGGCTGGGCGTGCGCGGTGACCGTGCCGACCTCGACGTGGCCGAAGCCGAGCGCGGACATGGCCTCCACGCACCCGGCGTCCTTGTCGAACCCGGCCGCCAGCCCGAACGGGCTCGGGAAGTGCACGCCGAACGCCTGAACCCGCAGCAGCGGATCGCGCGGCGCGAGGCGGCGGTGGACCACCTTCTTCGCCACCGGCGCGGTCGAGAGCAGGCGGAGCGCGCCGATCGTCAGATGGTGCACGTCCTCGGCGTCGAAGCGGCTGAGGATCTGCGTGAAAAGGAATCGATACATCACCGGTCAGGTTAGTCCCCCGGCCCGGTACGGCTCGCGCCGACCGCCCCGCCGACGGGCAGGTGCCGGTCGATCCCCAGCAGGCCGAGCAGCCGGAGCACCGGAGCGGAGGGACGCAGGACGGCCAGCGCTCCCCCCCGCGCGCGCAGCCGCTCCTCCGTCCGGAGCAGCAGGCGCGCGCCCGCGCAGTCGAGGAAGCCCACGCGGGTGAGGTCGAGCTCGACCCGGACCGGACCGGGCCCGTCCGCCAGGCCGTCCAGGACGCACCGCAGCTCGGCGGCGGTGACGGCGTCGACGTCCCCCGCGACGGCGACCTCGACGGCGCCGTGACCGGTCTCCCGCGAGGTGACGGTGATCACCTCGGGTCGCCCGCTCCCTCTCCGAGCACCTCGGCCGCCAGGTCAGCGACCTTGCGCCTGCTGTCCCTGGCCTGTTTGCGCAGCCCGGTGAAGGCCTGGGCGGCGGTGAGGTCGTGCTTGCCCATCAGGTAGCCGATGGCGCGCTCGATGACCACCCGGTAGTCGAGGGCGTACTGGAGCTGGTCGGCCAGGACGCTCTTCTCCTCGGCGGCGACCGCCGCCGCGAGGACCTGCCCGATCACGTCGGCGTAGGCGTACAGGGCCTGCACGTCGGTGTCGTCCCACTCGTAGGGGGTGGACCGGTAGACGTTGAGCGTGCCCACCGGCCGGCCGCCGAGCCGTACGGGCACGCCGGCCACGGCCCGCACCCCGGGGTGGAGCCGGGCGGCCAGCTCCGGCCAGCGCGGGTCGGCGCGCACGTCGGAGCAGGTGACCGCGGTGTCCTGCTCGTAGGCGGACACGCACGGGCCCCGGCCGAGGTGGAGCTGGGCGCCCTCGAGACTGCGCCCGGGATCGTCGGTGGCGACCAGGTAGCGCAGCTCCTTGCCGTCCGCGGCGAACATCAGGCCGGCGCCGGAGTAGCCGAAGAGGGTGTCCACGACGTCGACGGCTCTCTCCAACTGCTGGACGATGCCGGTGACGGGCGCGGCCGTCTGGATCCGCCTCAAACTCGCGACCAACGCTTCCGGGTCGATATACGACATATGTGTGGCGCCTTTCACAGCGTCGACCTGTTACTTGACTTGAGGGCTACGGCTGCCCAGAAATGGAAGATTTATGGGCCAGGCCCTGCAGGACCATGACCATCAGCTCCGCGAGCCGCTCCCCCGCCCGGACGGTCACGGGCTGCCACTCGTGGCTGACGCGGTCGTAGAAGTCGAGCGAGCCGATGACCCGGTCGCCCGCGCGCAGCGGCACCGAGAGCACGGCGCGCACCCGCCGGGCGCGCTCGGCCACGCCGGGGAAGCCGAAGGGCCGGGCCGCGTGCAGGTCGTCGACCACGACACCGGTGTCACGGGTGAAGCTCTCGATCGACGGCCCCGACCCGGTCTGCTCCTGTGCCAGCTCCAGCCGCCGCCCGTCGTCGTCCGAGCCGCCGACCGCACGCGGCCGGTCGCGGTCGTCGATCAGCATCAGGGCCGCGCCGTCGGCGCCCAGGGCATCGGCCAGGGCGTGCAGGGTCCGGTCGACCACGCGGGAGAACTCGTCTCCGTCGGTCATGGGCGGG
Organism: Planomonospora alba; assembly: GCF_039534085.1. Taxonomy (NCBI): domain Bacteria; kingdom Bacillati; phylum Actinomycetota; class Actinomycetes; order Streptosporangiales; family Streptosporangiaceae; genus Planomonospora; species Planomonospora alba. The sequence goes on along the minus strand of NZ_BAAAUT010000030.1, from coordinate 35,511 downwards.
CTTCCTCCATGGTGAGGCAGCTCCGCGGACACAGGGCGGAATCGCAGGGCGGAATGCGGTCTGCACCTCGAGCCTAGTCCCGCCCCGTGGGCGCGCCAAGCGATTCCCGCCGACCACGTCACGTCCCGGCGGCATGCGGCCGTCAATGCGGTGTTAAGCGTTCGGCAAGCGAAGATCGGCAAGCTGTCCGCATGAGCATTCCTTCGCGTTCCGCCGCCGTCCGCCGCCGCCGCAGCCTGGCGCAGACCGTGCTGCGCGACCTGGCGGAGACCGGGCACACCACGGTCCCCTCCTGGTGGGAACCCGAGATCCACCGGGAGTTCGGCGGGTTGGACGGCTTTCTGGCGGAGCTGAGCCGCCAGTGGTGGACGGCCTGCGCCGCGCACCTGGACGCGCTGATCGAGCTCGGCGCGGGCGATCCCGAGCGGGCGTGGGCCGACGTGGCCGAGCAGCTGCCGCACCTGCGGCGCGTGCTCGACGCCTACGCCGGCGAGCCCGCACTCGCCGAGGCCGAGCGGCGCCACTACGAGGTGCTGCGCCGGACCGCCCGCCGGGAGACGCGCCGCGCCGCCTGAGGACCGCTCCCGGTCCCCCTCCCCCGCACGGCGGTCACCGGGACTTGACCCGTTTCCCCGGGCATAGAGATCTCTGAGCGGGTAGCCATGGGGGATGGTCGCTCTATCCGAACGCCGGGACTCCGACCGCCGTCTGGGCATGCGGCTCACCGCCGCGGTGGCGGCCGTCGTGCTGTTCTCGGTGCCGTTCATGCTGCTGATGACCCTGGTGGCGTCCTCCTTCGAGCCGCTGCACGCCTTCGACGAGCGGATCGCCGAGCGGGCGCACGCGTTCACGCTCGGCCGGCCCGGCTACGGGGACTTCCTCAACGTGGCGACCGAGGTGTTCGGCCCGACGACCTGGCGCGTCCTGGCGGTGCTGGCCGCGATCTGGCTCTGGCGGCGGGGACGTCGGCGCCCGGCCGCCTGGGTGATCGTCACGATCACCGTCAGCGGCCTGCTGAACCTGGCCGTCAAGGAGCTGGTGGACCGGGCCCGGCCCGTCCTCCCCGACCCGGTGTCCTGGGCGCCCGGCGCGTCCTTCCCCTCCGGGCACGCGATGGCCGCGGCGACCGGGACGAGCCTTCTCGTCCTCCTCGCGCTCCCCCTGCTGCGCGACCGGGCCGCCCGGCTGGCGGCCTGGACCGTGGCGGCGGCCGTCACCGGGTTCGTCGCCTACACCCGGGTCGCGCTCGGCGTGCACTGGGTCAGCGACGTGGTGGCCGGGGTCCTGCTGGGGCTCGCGGTCGTCGCGGCGACGAGCGCCGGGTACGAGGCGTGGCGGCGCGACGAGGGACGCAGGCCGGCCGTGCCGTACGAGGAGGGCGTGGAGCCGGACATGCCGCGCGAGGATGGCCCGGAGGCGGACATGCCGCTCAGGGCCGCCGAGGGCGTCGATCCCCGGGACGGCCGTACGGGATGATCCCGGAAGGCCGCCCGTCTTGACCCCGATCCGGCCGTTCCTTTGCCGGATTCCGGGGTAGTGCGCGGCCATGGCGAAAGTGTCGATCGACCTCCGGGGCACCGTACGGCTCATCCTGCTCCCGCTGTCCGTCATGGCGGCCCTGACGGTCGGCGTCGGGCTGCTGATCACCAAGGTCCTGGAGCCGACGACCATCGGCGCGAACGACCAGGGCGTCAACGAGGAGATGGCCCGGGAGCGGACCTCCTTCGTCAGCGACGTCACCGACACGCTGTCGGGCCTGTCGGACACCCCGGTGATCGTCGGTGCCACCGCGGTGCTCGTCGTCGTGTTCCGGCTGGTGTTCAGGCGTTGGAACGAGTCGGCCTTCCTGGTGACGGCCGTCTGGTCGCAGTCGCTCATCTTCCTGCTCTCGACCGTCCTGGCCGAGCGGGACCGGCCCGAGGTCCACCGCCTGGACCCCGCGCCGCCCACCTCCAGCTTCCCGTCCGGGCACACCAGCGCCGCGGTCGCCTTCTACTGCGGCGTCGCCCTGGTGCTGACCCTGCACACCCACCGCCACCGCATCCTGAACGTGCTGTGGTGGCTGGTCGGGCTGGGCGTCCCGGTGGGGATCGCCTACTCGCGGATGTACCGGGGCATGCACCACCTGAGCGACGTCGGCTGGGGCTTCCTGCTCGGCCTCGTCTGCGTCGCGGTGGCCGCCAACGCGCTGCTCCTCCGCCCGATCCTGCGGGAACGGCGTGCGGGAGGGCGGAAGGCGGGCCTCAGGGCGGCCGGTACGGCGTAGCCGCACCGCCCCACCCGAGGACCAGCGCGGTCAGCGGCAGCGGGCCCAGCATCCTCGCGACCGCCGCGCCCGCGTCCTGGTCGGGCCGGGCGACCGCGTCGCGGTCGAGGAACCCGGCTACCCGCCCGCCCGCCCGCCTGCTCTTCCGCTCCCTGGGGGCGCGTGTCACCGGCGTCCCGGTCGACGCCGAGGGCATCGACGTGGACGCGCTCCCCGATGACGCCCGCCTGGTCTACGTCACGCCGTCGCACCAGTTCCCGCTGGGCGTCCCGATGTCCCCGCCCGCCGTACGGCGCTGCCGGCATGGGCGGCGGAGCGGGGCGCCGTGATCGTGGAGGACGACTACGACAGCGAGTCCAGGTTCGGCGGCCGCCCTCTCGAACCGCTGCAGAGCCTGGACCGGGAGGGTCACGTGGTCTACGTCGGCTCCTTCTCCAAGACGCTGCTGCCGGCGCTGCGCCTGGGCTTCCTGGTGGCGCCCGGCTCGCTGCGGCCCGCGCTGCGCGCCGCCGAACGGCTCGCCGACGGGCACGGCGACCCGCTCACCCAGGCGGCGCCGGCGCGGTTCATGGAGGAAGGGCTCCCGGCCCGGCACGTCCGCAGGGCCACCCGGGAGTACGCGAGCCGCCGGGAACGGATCACCGCGCTGCTCCGGCGCGACTTCTCCGGCCTGCTCCTGCCGGTCCCCTCCGCGGCGGGTCTGCACCTGTGCGCCCGGCTCGCCCCGGAGGCGGCGGACCCCGACCGGGTGGTGCCGCTCGCCCGGCCCGCGGCACCCGCGTCTCCGGTCAGGAGCGCCGCGGCCCTCCTCCGGGGGAGGAGCCCTCTGGGAGGAGGCGAGCCCGCGGGGGTGCGGGGCCCTGCCGGGGGGCGGGCCCGCAGGGCTCAGAACAGCTCGTCGGGCGCGGCCAGGGTGACGCCCACCGCCGCCAGCTCCTCCTCGACCCTGCGGGAGACGACCTCGGCGGGCTCGTCCCCGTCGTAGGTCGCGTGCGCCCCCTGGACGAGCGTGACGGCGTGCCCCCGGGCCATGGCCGCCAGCGAGGTCTCCCGGACGCACCACTCGCTCTGCATCCCCGCGACCACGAGTGAGGCCACCGGCGGGAGCACCCACGCGAGGTCGGTGTCGGCGAAGGCGTCCGGCAGGTGCTTGTCGACCACCTGCTCCCCGGGGAGCACCTCGCGGGCCAGCTCCCAGCCCGGCGTGCCGGGGGCGTCGGGCTCGTCCTCGGGACCGTTGTTGCGCACGAAGACCACCGGGGCGCCGGCCGCCCGGGCGCGCTTCAGCAGCACGTCGATCGCCTCCGAGACCGCCCGGGCACCGGGCACCGGCGCCGGAGGCTCGAGCATGTTGCGCTGGACGTCGATCAGGAGAAGGACCTGGTTCACATGAGAACTCTAGTTCGAAACGCCTCCCGAGGGAAGCGATCCGCCCTCACCCGCCGGTGACCCGCCCATCACCCTGCGACACCGCCCGCCGCCTCGGCGATGTTGCGGCTGATCTCCGTGGTGGTCGCGGACTGCTCCTCGACCGTCTCGGCGATGCTGGCCTGGTACTCGTTCACCCGCTCGATCACCGAGCCCACCGCGCTGATCGCACCGACCGCGACCGCGGTGCCCGCCTGGATGGCCTGCACCCGGCCGCCGATGTCGTCGGTGGCCCGGCCGGTCTGCTGGGCGAGGTCCTTGACCTCGCCCGCGACCACCGCGAACCCCTTGCCGGACTCGCCCGCGCGGGCGGCCTCGATCGTGGCGTTGAGCACCAGCAGGTTGGTCTGCTCCGCGATGGCCGTGATCATCTTGACCACGTTCCCGATCTCGTTGCTCGCCTCGCCGAGCCGTTCGATGGTCGTGTTGGCCTCGTCCGCCTCCCGCGCCGCGGTCGTCGCGACCCGGGCCGCCTCGGCGGCGCTGCCCGCGATCTCGCGGATGCCGGCCCCCCATCTGCTCGGTGCCGCCGGCGACGCTCTGCACGTTGTGGGAGACCCGCTCGGCGGTCGCGGCGACGGCGCCGGCCTGCACGCTGGTCTGCTCGGCGCTGGCCGCGATCCGCCCGCTGACGTCCGACAGCTCCTCCGCCGTGGCGGCCAGGCCGTCCGCGCTGCGCGTCATCGCCTCCACCGAGGTCCGCACACTGGTCATGGCCTCGCTCAGCGCCGCGGCCATCCGCCCCACCTCGTCACGGCTGTGGACCTCGACCTCGGCGGTCAGGTCACCCTTTCCGAGGGCGGACAGCACGGCCGACACCCGGGCCAGCGGCCGGACGATCAGCCTCGCCAGGAACACGGACAGGCCGATCGCGGCGAGCGAGCCGGCGACCAGGAAGGTGACCAGCAGAGCCACGCTCCGCTTGTAGGCGTCGACGGTCGCGGCGTGGTCCGCGGCCGCGGCGTCCGCCTCGATCCGCTCCAACTCCTCCAGTCCCTCCACCGCCGCGGAGATCAGCGGCTGGCCGGTGGACTCCATCATGCGGTCGACGGCGTGCACGTCATGCTTGAGCGCCAGCGGGAGGACCCGCTCGTCGCGCACCTCGATCCAGCGCGCCCAGTTGTCCTCGAACACGGCGAGGGCCTCGTCGCCGCCCTCCGGCACGTACTCCTTGAACTTCGCCAGCCCCTGGGCGATCTGCTCGTCGCTCTCCCGCAGGGACTCCTGGTAGTCCCGGGTCGCGGCCTCGTCCGGGGCCATGGCGATGCGCAGGACGTCCAGCCGCGACTTCACCTCCGAGTGGTGGACCAGCGACAGCCCGGTGAGCGGCACGACGGTCCCCGTCACGTACGGCCCGCACCACCGGATCCGGTGATACCCGGTTGCCGGAGCGCCCGGTACGGGGAACACTTGGCAGGCCCACCGCCCGTGATCATCATCGGGCGGGACCCGTCACCGGCCGGGCGGCGCCTCCGTCGTCCACCGGGCGGCGGAGCGGCCACACCACGTCCACCACGCGACCCAGAGGAGCGGCCACCATGGACATCGTCGATCCCGCCGTCAACGACTACCTGCTGTCCCACTGCACCCCCGCCGACGACCTGCTCCGCGAACTGGCGGCCGAGACGCGGGCCTCCTTCCCCGGCTCCGCCGGCATGCAGATCACCCACGACGAGGGGGAGTTCCTGACCATGCTGGTCCGGCTGACCGGCGCGCGGCAGGCGGTCGAGGTGGGAGTGTTCACCGGATACTCGTCGATCTGCATCGCCCGCGGCCTGCCCGAGGACGGCCGCCTGCTGGCGTGCGACGTCAGCGACGAGTGGACCTCCGTCGCCCGGCGCTACTGGAAGCGGGCCGGCCTGGCCGACCGCATCGATCTGCGGATCGCCCCGGCGCTGGAGACGCTGCGCGCGCTGCCCGCCGAGCCCTCGATCGACTTCGCCTTCGTCGACGCCGACAAGACCGGTTACCCCGCCTACTACGAGGAACTGGTCACGCGGCTGCGGCCGGGCGGCCTGGTCGTCCTCGACAACGTGCTGCGGGGAGGCCGCGTGCTCGATCCCGCGTGCCAGGAGGAGGCCGACGTGGCCGTGCGCCGGGTGAACGACGCCATCGTCGCGGACGAGCGCGTGGACTCGGTGATGCTGCCCGTACGCGACGGCGTCACCGTCGCCCGCAGGCGCTGAGCGACCGCCACCCGCGCTCCGGCGCGGGGCCCTGCGCGTCCCCCGGCACGCTCCGGCGCACGGGGCCCTGCGCGGGCTCCGGGATCACGGCACGCCCCGGCGCGCGGGCTCCGGGATCACGGGACACCGGCGGCCACCGCCGGGTCCCGGCCGGAGCTCACGCCGGGTGCCCGCCGGGGCTCACTCCACGTTGACGTCCAGGAAGATCGGGTTCTTCCCGGCGAAGACCGGCGCCCCGGACCCGTTGGTCATCTTCCAGTAGATCCTGCATCTGCCCGGGGCGTCGGCGGCGCGCATCCGCACGGATATGTCGACCGACTCGCCCGGACCGGTCCGCTCGATCGGCACCCGCTCGGGGGCCCGGCACGGGTCGTCGTCGCTGATCCTGGTCAGGTAGCGCCCGTGCCACGAAACGCTCCCCGCGTTGCGGATCCGCCACACCTTCGTGAAGTGCGTCCCCCGCCGTACCGTGGTCCCGTCGGGGTGGGTGACGTCCCCCTCGAAGACCGAGTCGTCGCCCGGCGCGACGGCCCGCGTCTGCGACGCGTCCGAGACGGGGGCGCCGTCCGCACCCCTGTCGCCCGAGGACGACAGAAGGATGACGAGCGCGCCCGCCCCTCCCGCCCCGCCCGCGGCCAGGGCGCCCAGCACGCCGAGGACCAGCGGCCTCCTGACGTGCGGCGGCCTGCTCCCCCCGCCGGACCCGCGCCGCCCGGGGTGCCCGGAGGGGCCCCGGACCGCCGGCGCCTCCGCCGAAGAGGGGCCGTACCCGGCCCGGTCACCCGCCTCGGGCGGGCCGTGCCCGACCGCCGGGCCCTGCGCCCCGCTCCTGGCCCGCTCCCAGTGGGCCCGCCACTCGCGTCGGGCCTCCTGCGGGTCCTGGCCCAGCCTGCCGACCGCGAGGACCCGGACGAACTCCCAGGTCGTCTCCCAGCTCGGCAGCACCTGCCCCCGGGCGGCGGCGGCCAGCGAGGACTTCGAGGCCGCCGCACCGAGCCGGGACGACATCTCCGCGAAGGACGGGTCGCCCGCCCGCTCCTTGAGCTCCCAGAGCCGGTGGGCGAGCAGCGCCACCGGGCCGGACGCCGGGTCCGGCCGGGACGGCCTCCGCCCCCGCCGCGCCGCCTGCTCCGCGCCGCCGCCCGTCCCGCCCGCCGTACCGGGCGCCTCCGGCTCCGCACCGGGCACCCGGGACTCCGCGCCGGGCGCCTCGGGCTCCTCCGCTCGCGCCTCCGGTGACTCCGCCATTCCTCACCCGCCCTGGTCGGCACCGCCGCACGGCTGCGCCCGCGGTCCCCGGCACAGCCCCTTCCGACAACCTGCCTGAAACCAAAGGAGATTAACGGAAGTCACGAGAGGAGGTCGTCCGGGTGACCGGCCCGGGTCGGCGGGGCCGGGGAGGCGCCGGGCGGTCAGGGGCCGTCAGGAGCCGTCAGGGACCGACAGCGCCGCCTCGAAGGCGGCACGCCGCTCCCCGAGGTAGGCGATGTCATTGCGGTAGAGCGTGTCGTGGCCCTCCTCGATGTGGCGCCGGAACGCCTCCACCCCCGCCGCGGCCTGCGCGTGCATGAACTCGACCAGGGCGCCGAGCCGGGCGGCGACGGTGTCCACCAGGGCGCCCCGCCCGGCGGCGTCCAGCCCGTAGCGGTCGCAGAACACCCGGGCGCGTACGGCCTGCTCCTCCGCGGTGCCGCAGCCCGTCCCCGCGTCCGGGTCCCCGACCTGTGCCCAGCGGTGGACCGCGTACGCCACGTCCCAGAGCCGCGGGCCGGGCGCGGCGGTGTCGAAGTCGATGATCCCGACGACCCGGGTGCCGTCCAGCACGCAGTTGTACGGGGCGTAGTCGTTGTGCAGGATCACCTCGGCCGGCGGGAGCGCCGGGGACATCCACCCCGTCTCGTGCCCGGCCACGTACTCCGCGGTCGCGTCGTGGTAGGCCCGCAGCAGCTCGGCCGCGCTCTCCAGCGCCTCGCCGGAGGCCGCCTCCGGGGTCAGCGGGTAGTCGCTCACCCGACCGGGGATGAAGTCGAGGACCTCCAGCCCGTCCTCGGTGACCCCGTGCAGCCGCGGGGCCCCGCGAAAGCCCCGGCGCTCCAGGTGGCGCAGGAGCCCGTGCACGGCGGGGCTCCACGGCCCCGTCGGCCGGTGCACGGTCTCACCGACGCGCAGCACCTCGTTGACCCCGCCCTTCAACAGGACCCGCTCCACCACTCCGCCTCCACGGTCATCCGGCGCAACCGGCGGTCTCCATCATGCGGCCCCGGTGCGGGCCGTGCGCGGCGCCTCCCGGGGCCGGGCCGTACGGCGTGAATATCCTGTGAGATCGCCCGCGCCCGGGCACGGCCGCGCGCCGCCCCGGGCACCGGCACGGGGGCCGCCGCCCACGCGGGGATCCGCCGCCGCGGGCCAGGCGGTCCCCGCCGGGGACGCCGGGCAGCCCCCGCCGCGCGCCGGAAGGCTCACAGGAGGCTCACAGATCCCCTCCGGAACCGCCCAGCCGGCCGGGCCAGGCTTCACCGCATGATTCGGTTACGGCAGCTGACCAAGCGGTACGGCTCCACCACCGCGGTGAGCGACCTGAGCTTCGACGTCAGTCCGGGCGTGGTCACCGGCTTCCTCGGCCCGAACGGTGCGGGCAAGACCACCACGATGCGCATGATCCTGGGCCTGGACGCGCCGACGAGCGGCACCGCCACGGTCCGCGGACGCCGTTACGCGGACCTCCCCTGGCCGATGCGGGAGGTGGGCGCGCTGCTCGACGCCCGTGCGGTGCACCCGCGCAGGAGCGTCCTCGGCCACCTGCTCTGCCTGGCCCGGAGCAACCGCATCCCGCGCGGCCGCGTCGAGGAGGTGATCGGGCTCGTCGGGCTCTCCCGGATCGCCGACCGGCCCGCGGGCGCCCTGTCCCTCGGCATGAGCCAGCGGCTCGGCATCGCCGCGGCCCTTCTCGGGGATCCGGCGGTGCTGGTGTTCGACGAGCCGGTCAACGGGCTCGACCCGGAGGGCGTCAGGTGGATCCGCGGCCTCATGCGGGACCTCGCCGCCGAGGGCCGGACGGTGCTGGTCTCCAGCCACCTGATGAGCGAGATGGCGCTGACCGCCGACCACCTGGTCGTCATCGGCCGCGGCCGGCTGCTCGCCGACACCGGGCTCGACGCGTTCGTCCGCCCGGGCCCCCGGGACACCGTCCTGGTGCGCACCGCGGACGCCGGGGAGCTCGCCCACCGGCTGCGCGAGGCCGGCGCGGCCGTACGGCAGGAGGCCGAGGACACCCTGGTGGTGACGGGCATGGCGGGCCCGGAGGTCGGAAAGGTCGCGATGGTCCACGGGGTGGTGCTGCACGAGCTGACGCCGCACCGGACCTCCCTGGAGGAGGCGTACATGGAGCTGACCCGCACCAGCGTGGAGTTCGGCGGCCCGGAGGGGGAGCGATGACGGCCGCGGGCCTCGCCGACGTCCTGCGCGCGGAGTGGACCAAGTTCCGCACGATCCGCGCCACCGTGGGCACCCTGGCCGGTGCCTTCGCGGCCGCCGTCTGCTACGGCGTCCTGTTCGGCAGCGCGAACGGCCGGGCCTACCTGGCCGCCGCGCCCGGGGACCAGGCCGCCTTCGACCCCATGGAGACCGCCTTCCGCGCTCACATGCTCGCGCAGCTGCTGGTCAGCGCCGTGGGCGTGCTGACCGTCACCTCCGAGTACGCCGCGGGGACGATGCCGGCCAGCGTGACCGCCGTGCCCCGGCGGGGCCGCCTCCTGGCGGGCAAGGCGGCCGTCGTCGCCCTGGTGATGCTGCCCTGCGGACCGCTGATCGCCCTCGGGTCGTTCCTGACGAGCCAGGCGATGCTCGCCGCCCGGGGCGCTCCGAGCCTCGCCCTGACGGACCCGGGCGTGCCGGGCGCGCTCGCCGGCGCCGGGCTGTATCTGGTCCTGATCGGCCTGTACGGCGTCGCCATGGGGTTCCTGCTCCGCAGGACGGCCGGGGCGGTCGCCCTCGGGTCGTTCCTGCTGCTGCTGCCGGCGATGGCGCCCATCCTGCCCGGGCGCGCCGCCGAGTGGGTCCTGACGTACTGGCCGACCACCGCGGGCGCGCGCCTGTTCACGTCAGGCCCGCTCTCCGGAGACCTGCCGGCCGAGGCGGGGCTCGCCGTGCTCACCGCGACCGTGCTGGCCATGCTGCTGGCCGCGCTGGCCCTCTTCCGCACGCGGGACGTCTGAGGGCCCGCGGTCCCTATCCTCGGAGGGGAAGACCGTCCGGGGCGGGGAGCGCGGCCCTCGGGAGACACGGACCTCTCCAGAGGAGCACGCCGCCCCGGGCGGGGCGGTGCCCGCCGGAGGACAGCGGCCGTCGGAGGGAGACGGATGGACGCGAACCGCCTGCTGGTGGTCGACGACGAGCCCGTGGTGCGGGAGCTGCTCTCGGCCACCCTGCGCTTCGCCGGATACACGGTCGGCTCCGCCGCCACCGGCTCCGAGGCCCTGGACGCCGCCCTCCGCGAGCCCCCCGATCTGGTGCTGCTGGACGTGATGCTGCCGGACATGGACGGCTTCGAGGTCGTCCGCCGCCTCCGGGAGCTCCCCCGGCCGCTGGGCGCCGGCCGCCCGGGCCGCATCCCCGTGCTGTTCCTCACCGCCCGCGACGCCGCCGCGGACAAGGTCAACGGGTTGCGGCTGGGCGGCGACGACTACGTGACCAAGCCGTTCGACCTGGAGGAGCTGCTCGCCCGGATCCAGGCCGTGCTCCGCCGTACGGGGCTCGCGCCCGACGACCGGACGCTGCGGGCGGGCGACCTGGAGCTCGACCCGGACGGCCACCAGGTGTTCAAGGCGGGCCGGCCGGTACGGCTGTCGCCCACCGAGTTCCGGCTGCTGCACTACCTGATCCTGAACACCGGGAAGGTGCTGCCCAAGGCCCGGATCCTGGAACACGTCTGGCAGTACGACTTCGCGGGCGACTCCAGCATCGTCGACACCTACGTGAGCTACGTACGGCGCAAGGCCGACACCACCGAGCCCAAGCTCATCCACACCGTGCACGGTGTGGGATACGTGCTGCGCAGGCCCCGGACGTGAGCACGCCGGCGCGCCCCGGTGAAGGAGACGTACGGGCGTCCGCGCCCCCCGGCGAAGCGGGGGCGGGCGGGCACGCGGCCGCGGCCCCCGGCCGGGCGGGACGACGGCGCAGGGGGCTCTCGCTCCGCGGTCGCCTCCTGCTGATCACGACGGCCCTGCTCACGGTCGGCCTGCTGGTGAGCGGCGCGGTCGCGCTCGCCACCCTCCGCTCCCACCTGGTGGGCCGCGTGGACGAGCGGTTGAAGCCGGCCGCCGCGCTGCTGGCCCGCATGCCCCCCGCCCTGCTGCGGCCCGCCCCCGGAACGGACCCGCAGGTCCCGCGGGCGCTCCCCGACACCGACCTGCTCGGCCGGATCCACATCGCCCACCTCGGCCCGGACGGGACCGTGCTGCAGCACACGAGCGTGCCGGCGCGGAGCCCGGACGGGGGACCGCGGCTCCCGCCGCTCGACGCCGGGACCGTCGCCCGGCTCGCCGGACGGCCCTTCGAGGTGCCCGGGCAGCCGGGGACCGCGGACTGGCGGGTGGTCGTGATGCCCCGGCAGGAGCGGCCGCCGTCCCCGGGCCGGACGCTCCCCGCGGGCGGCGGCGTCGTCGTGGCCGCGTCGCTGGACGGGGTGCGATCCACACTCGCCCGGTTGGGCCTGGCCTGGCTGATCACCTCGGCCGCGCTGCTGGTCCTGCTGGCCGTCATCGGCTGGTTCGCCGTACGCGCGGGGTTGCGGCCGCTGCGCGGGATCGAGGAGACCGCGGCGGCCATCGCCGGGGGCGACCTGTCCCGGCGGGTCCCCGACACCGCCGCGCCCGGCACCGAGGTGGGCCGCCTGTCGGCGGCGCTCAACGGCATGCTCGGCCAGCTGGAGACGGCCTTCGCCGACCGGGAGGCGTCGGAGGCCCGGATGCGGCGCTTCGTCGCGGACGTCAGCCACGAGCTGCGCACCCCGCTCTTCGGGATCAAGGGCTTCTCCGAGCTGCACCGGATGGGCGGCCTGCCCGACACCGGCCTGGCGATGAGCCGCATCGAGAGCGAGGCGTCCCGGCTGACCCGGCTGGTCGAAGACCTGCTCCTGCTGGCCCGCCTGGACGAGGGCGACAGCACCCTGCCGATGGATCTCGCGCCCATGGACCTGCGCACGCTCGCCGCCGACGCCCGCCACGACCTGCGCGCACTGGACCCCACCCGCGCGGTCTCCCTGACCGGCCCGGACGGCGGCCCGCCGGAGGAGGCCCCGATCCTGGGCGACGAGGCCAGGCTGCGGCAGGTGACGAGCAACCTCGTCGGCAACGCGGTCGCCCACACCCCGCCGGGGACCGAGGTGAGGATCGGTGTCGGCACGGCCGGGGGCGAGGCCGTGCTGGTGATCGAGGACGCGGGCCCCGGAATGACCGAGGAGCAGGCGGCCCGGGTATTCGACCGCTTCCACCGCGCGGACGGCTCGCGCAGCCGGGCCGGAGGAGGCGGGGCGGGCCTGGGCCTGGCCATCGTCCGCTCCATCGTCGCGGCCCACTCCGGCCGCGTGGAGCTCCGCACGGCGCCCGGGCGGGGCGCCGCCTTCCGGGTGGTCTTCCCCGTCGCGGACGCGGACGCGGGCCGCGCCCGGCCCGCGGATCACACGCGCGGCGCCTGACATCTCCGCGGCCCGGCATAGTTCCGTGGCGCCCGCTCGTCCTTGGTGGGTGACAGCAGAAGGAGGACGGGGTGGATCCAGGCTTCGAGGCGGCTCTGCGGCAGTTCGTCGTCGACAGGTCAGGCGCGCTGTTCCGCACGGCGTACCTGTTGACCGGCGACCGGCACGCCGCCGAGGACCTCGTCCAGTCGGCCCTGGCGAAGACGGCCGCGCGCTGGCGCGCCCTGCGCGACCCCGAGGCCATCGAGGGGTACGTGCGCCGCACCATGTACCACGAGCAGGTGAGCCGGTGGCGCCGCCGGTCGCGGGTCGTGGAGGTGAGCACGGACGAGCGGATCGACCGGGCCGGTGACGGGCACGCCGAGGCGGCGGACCTGCGCCTGACGATGCGGGCGGCGCTGTCCCGGCTGACGCCCCGGCAGCGGACCATGCTCGTCCTGCGCTACTTCGAGGACAGGTCGGAGACCGAGATCGCTCACCTGCTGGGCGTGCGGGTGGGTTCGGTCCGCAGCCAGATCTACCGGTCGCTGGAGCGGCTGAAGAAGTCCGCCCCCGAACTGAGCGCCGTGAGGGAGTTCCGTTGAACGTCGAGAACCTGCTGCGCGAGACCCTCGCCGAGATGGCGGACGAGCAGGTGCCGCCGCCCCCGGCCCGCTTCCTCCCGCACCGTCCCGCCCGCCGGAGGGGCGCCGTCCTGGCGGCCGCGGCCGCCGTCGTCGCCCTGGCCGCGGGCGGCACGGTCGCCGTCAGGACTCTCTCCCCCGAGGCGGACAGGCCGGAAGCTCCCGTGGCCGCGCGTCCCGGGCCGGAGCGGACGCACGAGGTGACCGTCGAGGAGGGACAGCGGGTCGCCCGCCTGTTCGACGACCTCTCCCGCGCGACCGGCGAGCCCGCGGAGTCGTTCGCGCGGGCCGCCGAGGACGGCCGGGCCCTGGGCCTGCCTCCGTACGCCGAGGGCGGGCTGGAGGGCTTCGCCCACCCCGGCACGTACAGGTTCCCCGTCTCCGCCACCCCCACCGAGATCCTGGCCGGGATGGTGGCCCGGTTCCGCGAGACGGCGGACGGGCTCGGTCTGGCCTCCCGGCGCGCTCCCCGGGACGTCGTCATCATCGCCAGCCTCGTCCAGGCCGAGTCGCCCACCCAGGCCGACATGCCGAAGGTGGCCCGCGTCATCCACAACCGCCTGGCCCGCGGCATGCGGCTGCAGCTCGACAGCACGGTCCTCTACGGCCTCGGCAGGTACCGCGGCGGCGTCACGGTCGGGGACCTGAAGCTGCGCTCGCCGTACAACACCTACCGCCACCGCGGCCTGCCTCCGGGGCCCGTCTCCAACCCCGGCGAGGCCGCGCTCAGGGCCGCCCTCCACCCGGCTCCGGGCCCCTGGCTCCATTTCGTGGTCACCGACCCGGAGCGCGGCACCGTGGAGTTCGCCACGACCGGGGAGGAGTTCGCCGAGCTCGCCGAACGGGCGCGACGGTCCGGTTGACGCGCCGCGCGCACGGGCGGGCCTGCGGGAAGCCCGCCGGCCCTTCCGCTTTCCAAGCGGAGCCATCCCCTGGCGGGCACCGGGCACCGTGGCCGGAAGACGGTGGGCGGCAGCCGAGATGTGTCCGCGTGCGGGGAGGTCGCCGTCAGGGCTGCCGTCACGGCCTTCCAGTGATCGGAGGCCGTCCTCCGCTACCCTCACCCGAGTTGATCTTTTTCGAGAGGGCGGGAAGAGCGCCATGGCGCAGGCACCAGGAACGAGGACCCGGTTCCCGGTGTCGGCGGCGCTCCATCTCGGTGCGGTCGTCCTCGCGTCGGGGCCGCTGATCCTGACGGCTTTCGGAGTCGGCGGGCAGGACGTCCACGTGCTCTGCCACGGAACGGGCGCCGACCCCGGTGTTCCGGCGAGTACGGCATGGGCGTTGTCGTTCTGGTCCGGCCTGCTGCTTCCGGCCGTTCTGGCCGGCCTCCTGCTGCACGGACCGCGCCGGGGCACGCTCATGGCCGTCTCCGCGCCCGGCGCCGTCCTCTCGATTGGACTGTTCACCACGGCTCTCCTGCCGGGTGACGACCCCTGCGCCGAGCCGTTCCCGCCCGCCGCCCCGCTCTGGACTCTGGTCATCTGCTACCCGGCGGCCATGGCGGCACTGCTTCTGGCGTCCAGGTCGCCGCTGCCCCGGAGACGGCACCGGATCCTCCCATGGACGGCCGCCGCCGGCGCGGCGGCATGGACGCCCTTGACCAGCCGCCTCCCGGCCTCGACCGAGTCCTTCCTGTCCGTCGGCAACTACATCGAGTCGTTCTGGGGCCCCCTCGTACGGTGGTCCCGTGACGCCGAGGCGCTCGGCCTGCCGATCGTGCTCGTGGCCCTGGCCGCGACCGCGAAGGGAACCGTCTCCGACCGACGGGGGCGGTTGGTCGGCGCCGCGTTCGCCGCGGTCCTTCTTCTGTTCGCGCTGCTCGACGTCGTGGCGTATGTCAGTCTCTGCGGCATCGACTTCCGCGTGAATCCCGCCGGTCTGATCAGATGGCATCTGCTGCTCGCGGCCGTTCTGATCCTGCTGGCCGGGAGAGCGCAGCGGAGAGCCGTCTCACCCGCCGACGTCAGCGACCGGTCGCGGACCGCGCCTCCCGGACGGCCGAGAGAGATCGCCCTAGCGGTCGTCATCGTGGCGGGGGCCATCTGGCTTGTCGTCTCATCCTTCGCTCCGACCTCGCCGTAGAAGCCCTGCTGCGGCATCTGCGTGGAGGCGCTCCGGGAGCACCGCAGGCGACAGTCCGCCGAGCGCTCCGACCGGTGGGACGACTGGGACGAGCATGGCCGCGTCTTCCCGTCCCGGCGTGAGGCGCCGATGGAGCCTGACGACCTACGGCGGAGGCGGGGGGCGATCCGTATGCCGCCGGCCTCAGAGGCATACGGTTCCCCATGCCAGAGGGCCGTCTCGATGGGAGATCAGGAGCCGTTGCCGTCATCGAAGATCAAAAAAGCCCCGAACGGTGATCGTTCGAGGCTTCTTCGCTGCTGAGAGGCTGTGGTCAGGGGCAGGGTCGAACTGCCGACCTTCCGCTTTTCAGGCGGACGCTCGTACCAACTGAGCTACCTGACCCCGGTGGATCGGAAACCCACCTGAGCGGTCCTGACGGGACTTGAACCCGCGACCTCCACCTTGACAGGGTGGCGAGCACTCCAAACTGCTCTACAGGACCTTGCTTTGACCGGGAACTTTCGTTTCCGTTCTTTCTGCCTCGCTTAGCTTACCAGCTCTTCGGAGGTCTTCGACCTGCCGTTTCCCTGGCGAGCTTTTGCTCGGCCGTGCCCCCAACGGGATTCGAACCCGTGTCGCCGCCTTGAAAGGGCGGTGTCCTAGGCCACTAGACGATGGGGGCTCAGGACTTCCGTCCCGTTCCGTCGCCGTCTTCCGCTGGAGACCTCTGAAGCATAGGGGACGTTTGCCCCCGATGCCAAAGCGGCGTTCCGGCTCAAGGCGTCGCGGTGCCGGTGACCGTTCCCGTCGGGGACGGGACGACCGTCGGCTCCGGTGAAATTGTACGCCCCGGGTCGTTCTCGACGTGACGCTGGATCTGGACCGACTGCTCCCCCAGTCCGCCGAGGGTGATGTCGTCCCAGGCCCGCAGGCGGCGCGTCTCGCGGTCGAAGTACAGGACCGAGGCCGTGACGGGGGTCGGCTCGTCGTGCTCCAGGGCCCGCAGCCCGGCTCCCCCGGTGGAGCCCTGGACGAGCACCCGGGTGCCCGAGGGCAGCAGCTCCGTGGAGCGCGCGTGGGAGTGGCCCGTCAGGACCATGGGGACCGAGCCGGAGAAACCCTTGGCGATGGTCGGGTCGTGCACCGCCACGAGGTCGACGGGGCCGAGGGCCTGCGTCATGCGCGAGGCGTGGGCGCGGCCGAGGGCGGCGAGGGAGTCGAGGTCGGAGTCGACCGGCACGGATTTGTCGGGGGTGAACCGGGGGTCGCCCAGCCCGTAGACGCGCAGGCCCGCCACCTCCTCGACGGAGTCGTCGAGGACGACCGCGTTCTTCTGCTTCGCCACGGCCCGCTGCGTGGCCTTGGAGTCGTGGTTGCCGCGGACGAAGACGTACGGCACGCCGAGCTTGCCGATCTCCTCGACGAACTTGTCCTCCGGGCCGGTGCCGTGGTCGGTGATGTCGCCCGTGTCGACGACGGCCTCGATCTTGAACTGCTGGGTGATCGAGCGGATGAGGTTCCACGCGATGGGGTTGAGGTGGATGTCGGAGACGTGCAGGATCCGGATCGAGGTGGGGTCGGCGTCGTAGACCGGCAGGGACGAGACCGCGTCGTAGAGCTGGGAGACGTTGTTGACCAGCTTGGCGAGCTGGTCGCGGTAGGACTCGAACCGGGTCACGATGGCCTCGGCGTCGCCGACCAGCGACGGCGCCCCGGCGAGCAGGCCGGTGTACTCCGGCTCGACCACGGCGTTCGGCCGGAAGGTCGTGGCGGCGGCCGTACCGATGCCCGCGATCATGACCATGCCGGCCAGCAGGCCCGCCAGCGCCGCCCGCCAGCCGCGGAAGACGATCAGGGAGAAGATCAGCGCCCCGGCGAGACCGCAGGCGATGGCGCGCAGGGCCAGCGCGCTGACCCCCTCCCTCAGCTCCCGCTCCAGCAGCGCGGGCAGCCGCTCGGCCAGGCGGGGGTCCTCCAGCATGGCCTGGGCCTGCTCGGAGTCGATGTTCTCCAGGGTGACGCGGAGCCGTATCGGGGCGTCGTGGGTGTCGAACAGCAGGGTGCCCAGCGGGTGGGCGTCGACGACGGTCTCCCCTGTCCAGGCGAGCTCGGCGGACATCCCCACGTCGACGGGGCCCACGGCGGCCGACACGGGTCCGCCGAGGGCCATGCCGAGCCACACCCCGACGGCGGCGACGACCGAGCCCGCGACCGCGCGCGCGAGCCGCCGCATCGTCCGTCCCTTCACGGCGTTGCGGATGGCCTGGGTCCAACGCGTGAAATCCATGCGTCTTCCTGTCTACCCGATGTCCCCGACAGGTCGGTTACCCGGAAAAGCCGGGCAGAATGGCGACTGTGATCGAAGTCTCGCGGGAGAAGTTCGAGGAGCTGGTGGCCGAGGCTCTGGACACGATCCCCCCTGAGCTGACGAAGGTCATGGACAACGTGGTCGTGGTGGTCGTGGACGACCCCCCGGAGCCCGACCTGCTGGGCCTCTACACGGGCATCCCGCTCACCGAGCGCGACGGCTGGTACGCCGGGGTGCTGCCCGACCGGATCGAGATCTACCGCCACCCGATCTGCGCGATCTGCGACACCGAGGACGACGTGGTCGAGGAGGTGCAGATCACCGTCGTCCACGAGATCGCCCACCATTTCGGCATCAGCGACGAGAGGCTGCACGAGCTCGGCTGGTGACCGCTCCCGCCCCGGCGGTCGTCACCGCCGGACGACCCGGCGCCCGCGCCGTCCGGGGCCGGCCGTACGGACGACCACCGATATTTCCTGACCTGCGGGGGTTCTCTGACACGCTTGGTCGCTTTGGGTTGCGAAGCGAGCCCTCAACCGGCACTGTAGGTCACATAGCAAACACTCACAGTCAGATGCGCCTGCAAGGTCACCGGAGTCCCATGGCGGCCATCAAGCCCGGGCGGCCAGGCGGTCGGCACCGTCGCCCAGCCGAACGTCAAGCCACCTACGGCGAGGTCCTCGCCATCGGAGAGTTCCGCGCGCTCTGGGCGGGCCAGGCGCTCTCCCTCCTCGGCGACCAGCTCTCCCGGGTCGCGCTGTCCGTCCTCGTCTTCGAGCGGACCGACTCCCCCCTGGCCACCGCCGCGGTCTACGCCCTGACCTACCTCCCGCCGATCATCGGCGGGCCGTTCCTCTCGGGTCTCGCCGACCGCCACGCCCGGCGGCGCATCATGATCGTCTGCGATGTGCTCCGCGCGCTCCTGGTCGCGCTCATGGCGATCCCCGGCACCCCGTTCGCGGCCCTGTGCGTGCTGGTCTTCTGCGTGGTGCTGCTCAGCGCGCCGTTCTCCGCCGCCCGGGCCGCGCTCCTGCCCGAGCTCCTGGAGGGCGACCGGTACGTCGCGGGCTCGGCCCTGCAGAACATGACCAACCAGGCCGCCCAGATGCTCGGCTTCGCCATCGGCGGCGCCCTGATCATGGGGATGGGACCGTACCGCGCGCTGGCCCTGGACGCGGCCACCTTCATGGCCTCGGCGCTCATCCTCGTCGCGGGCGTACGGCGCCGCCCGGCTCCCGCGCACAACGGCGGGGGGCGCCCCTCGATGTGGACGATGACCCGGGCCGGGGCCAGGCTGGTCTTCGGTGACAGCCGGCTGCGGACCCTGGTGCTCTTCGCCTGGCTGTGCGGCTTCTACGTGCTTCCGGAGGGCATCGCGACCCCCTACGCCGCCACCCTGACCGACGATCCCGAGCGGATCTCGTTCGTGGCGGGGCTGCTGATGGGCTCCATCCCGACCGGGACGGTCGTCGGCGCCTTCCTGTTCAGCCGGTACGTCAGCCCCTCCGGACGGCTGCGCGCCATGGGCTGGATGGCGATGCTGACGTGCGCACCGCTGATCCTGTGCGCGATGCGGCCGCCGCTCGCCGTGGTGCTGGTGCTGTGGTTCGTCTCCGGTGTCGGCGGCGCCTACCAGCTGGCCGCCAACGCCGCCTTCGTGCGGTGCGTGCCCGCCGAGCAGCGGGGCCAGGCCTTCGGGCTCGTCCAGTCGGGCCTGCTGGCCGCCCAGGGCATCGGCATCCTCGTCGGCGGTGCCGCCGCCGACGGGCTCGGGCCCGAGTCGGTGGTCGCACTGGCCGGCGCGGCGGGACTGTTCGCCGCCGCCGCGCTGTCCATGCTCTGGTCCGAATCCCGCAAGGAGATCATCAGGAGGGTGCGCACCGAGGCGGCCTCCTGACTCACGCCTGCGGCCGGGGCTCGTCGTCGCCGCGCGGAGGCGCGGGAGGGGTGTACTGCGGAGCCGGGTCCTGGTGCGTCGGATACGACGCCGACTGCGGGTGGTACGGGGACTGGGAGCTGCTCGGCGGGGCCGGATGGGCCTCGTCCCGATGGGCGGTGCGGTTCCAGCTCTGCTCCGCCTTGTGCCAGCCCTGCTCGGCCTTGGCCCTGGCGTCCTGCCAGACCGGGTTGTCCTTGTTCTTGTCCACGAGGTCCTGCAGGATCGAGGTGTCCTTGCCCTCGTCCGGCAGCAGGAGCCAGCCGATCGCGTAGGCCGCCACGCCCAGCCCGCCGAAGAAGGTGCTGATGGCGAGGACCACGCGGATGATGTTCGGGTCGACCCCGATGTAGCGGCCGAGGCCCGAGGCCACGCCCGCGACGATCCGTCCGTCCCTGGTGCGGCGGAGCTGCTTGACGCCCGAGAAGTCGTTTTCGTTCATATCTCCACCCTGCCCGGGGGAGGCCACCGGTCACATCGGGATTCCCCCTGGCAGGACCCTGAAGTGCCCGCAATACCCTGGCAGGGTCATCACGGACGAGAGGAACTCCCATGGACGATCTCCTGCGCACCGACGACGTGCTCTCCGAGGAGCAGCGCCTCATCCGCGACACCGTCAAGGGATTCGTCGCCGACCGGGTGCTGCCCCACGTCGGCGACTGGTTCGAGGAGGCCGTCTTCCCCGCCCGCGAGCTGGCCCCCGCACTCGGCGGCCTCGGCCTGCTCGGCATGCACCTCGACGGGTACGGCTGCGCGGGACTCGACGCCGTCTCCTACGGCGTGGCCTGCCGGGAGCTGGAGGCCGGCGACTCCGGCCTGCGCTCGTTCGTGTCGGTCCAGGGATCCCTGGCCATGTTCCCCATCTGGAAGTACGGCTCCGCGGAGCAGAAGGAGGAGTGGCTGCCCCGGATGGCCGCCGGCGAGGCGATCGGCTGCTTCGGCCTGACCGAGCCCGACCACGGCTCCGACCCCGCCGGCATGCGTACCCACGCCAAGCAGGACCCCTCCGGCGACTGGATCCTCAACGGCTCCAAGATGTGGATCACCAACGGCTCCGTCGCCGACGTCGCCGTGGTCTGGGCCCAGACCGAGGACGGGATCCGCGGGTTCGTGGTGCCCACCGACTCCCCCGGCTTCTCCGCCCCGGAGATCCACAAGAAGATGTCCCTGCGCGCCTCGGTGACCTCCTCGCTGTACTTCGACGACGTCCGCCTGCCGGCCTCCGCCGTACTGCCGGGGGTGCGCGGGCTGAAGGGCCCCCTGTCCTGCCTGTCGGAGGCCCGCTTCGGCATCCTGTGGGGCGTCGTCGGCGCGGCCCGGGCCTGCCTGGAGGCGGCCGTCGACTACTCCAGGACCCGCGTCCAGTTCGACAAGCCCATCGGCGCCTTCCAGCTCACCCAGGAGAAGCTCGCCTGGATGTACGTCGGACTCGGCCAGTCCCAGCTCACCGCCCTCCACCTGGGCCGGCTGAAGGACGAGGGGAGGATCACCCCCCGCCAGATCAGCTTCGGCAAGCTGGCCAACGTCCGGGCCGCCCTGGACATCGCCCGCCAGGCCCGCTCGATCCTCGGCGGCAACGGCATCACGCTGGAGTATCCGGTGATCCGGCACATGAACAACCTCGAGTCGGTGCTGACCTACGAGGGCACGCAGGAGGTCCACACGCTGGTGCTCGGCGAGGCCCTGACCGGCATCCCCGCCTACCGCTGACCCGGACCCGGCAGGCTCCTTCCCTCCGGCCGGTCAGGCGCTCCCGGCGGCCGGGGCAGGCCGGGCCGGCCTGCCCCGGCCGCTCCCGTGGCCTACCGCCGGTGCGGGGCCCGCTGGGGCAGGCCGCAGGGCTTCCACTCCGGAGCCTGCGCGGCCCTGATCAGATGCTCCTCCCAGGACGCGCCCCGGCGTATGAAGTGGCGCAGCAGCTCGGCCGTGGCGCGGGCGTCCGCCAGCGCGGAGTGGGCGTTGCGGAGCGGGATGCCCGCACGCTCGCAGCAGGCGGCGAGCGTCCACTTGCCGTGCGGGAGGAAGGCCGGCGCGAGCCGCTGGGTGCACAGGGTCTCCGTCACCCAGTGGCTGCCGGGGAGCGCGTTGAGGAACCGCAGGTCGAAGGGGGCGTTGTGGGCGACCAGGACCCGCCCGGCGATCCGCTGCCAGACCTCGTCCAGCACTTCCTCGATCACCGGCGCACCGGCGACCATCTCGTCCGTGATGCCGTGGACGTGCGAGGCGCCCGTACTCCGCAGCGGGTTGATCAGCGAGTGCCACTCGTCGGCCGTCTCCCCCCTCTCGTCCAGGGAGACCAGGGCGATCTCGCATATCCGGTCGCCTCTGGCGGGGGAGAACCCCGTGGTCTCCACGTCCACCACGACGTAGCCGCCCCGCGCGGGCAGCCGGAGGGAATGGTCGAGCTCCGATCCAGGTGTCGTCACGCGCTCCACTGTAAGAACAGACCACCCCTGCTCGCCGCCTCTCGGCCGGACCGGCCGCTTCCCGCGCGGGTGTACGGCGCCATACGGCCTGGCGACGGACACCAAGGGTCACTATCCTCTGTACCCTGTCTCCAGCGGGGCGTTAGCTCAATGGTTAGAGCTGCGGACTTTTAATCCGTAGGTTCTGGGTTCGAGTCCCAGGCGCCCTACCAGTCGTGAGCAGGAACTTAGGCTCTGACCTGGGCCTTCGTTCCTGGTCACTTCCCCCGGCACATGCAGTCGGGTGCAGCCGGATGCAGCTGCCTGCCACTGGTCGCGGAACATACGCGGAATGGGACCACGCCCGTCCGGCCAGGTCAGCACCAGGATTCCAGAAGCCGCCGGAACGGTTCCGGGAGTGTGAGAGCCGACACGACGAAGGACCCCGAGAGCTTCCCGGGGTCCTTCCGTGTTCCGCCGTCACGGCTGTCACGTCGTGAGCGCTTCCATGATCCGCCTGTTGGCCGTCTCGTGTTGCCCGTCGATGCACTTGGCGTAGACCCGAAGGAGCACGTCCACCCCGTGGCCGGCCCGCTCGGCGACCTCCGGGGCGTGGACTCCGGCGTTCAGCCAGAGGGACACCGCCGCGTGCCGCAGGTCGTACGGCCGACCCGCCAGCGGCGAGGCCACCTGATCGGGGGTGAAGGCGTACATGCGCGCCTGCTTCCAGACCATCGAGACCGTCGAGCCGGGGAAGCTCTTACCACTCCGGGTCCGGAACAGCCGGCCGTCCTCGGCGACGCCGTACCGGTCGATGTGCTCGCGGAGAACGGTCACCAGCTCCGGCGGGATCGGCACGCGCCGGGTCGCCTTGCGGCCCCGATGCTTGAGGCCGCGCTCGTCGTTGGCCTCCCCCGAGTCGGTGTAGCGCGTGTTGCTCTCCGGCCGGGTCGTCTCCAGGGTCAGGACGCCCCAGCCCGTTGCCGGAAGGTCGCAGTTCGCCTCGCGGAGTCCGGCCGCCTCAGCCGGACGGAGGCCGGCGAAGTACATGCAGGCGAACATGGCCGCCATCATCGGCCCTCGGGTACGGCCCGCATACGTCACCGCGACCAGGAGCCGGCGGGCCTGCTCCGGACTGACCACCGAACGCCGGTCGATCTCGCCCGTCGCCTTGACCTTGCGGAATTTGACCTTGTGGATCGGATTTGCCGAAAGCTCTCCCAGCTCTACGGCGTACTCCAGGACCTGATGGAAGACGGCCCGCTTCCGCCGGTAGGTCGAAGCCGCCGCGGCCTTGCCGTCCAGGCGCAGGGAGATGGCCTCCAAGGCCGCCCGGGTGTGCTTGGGATCCTCCAACGCGCTCAGGGGCAGTGAAGCCGCTTCCAGCCACCGCACCACCCTCAGGACCTTCGGCGAGGGAGCCGGACGGCGGTCCTCCGGCACGAAGGAGTACTCAAGCAACGTCCGCCGGATCTCCTCGTCATCGGGACGACCGGGCACGTCACCCGTCAGGACGGGGGTGACGTAGGCGAGGGAGTCGGTCATGCCCTCGCGGGTCTTGGCCGCCGCGTGAGGCCACCAGGCGTGGACGTAGGCGACGGCCAGGGAGTACCAGGTGCGCGTGTCCTTGGCCTTGACCATCGAGCCGGGAAGACCGCTCTCCAGGTCGAACGCCTCCCCGTTCCTGGCCGCCTGGCGCAGGTCGGACAGGAAGCTCTCGGCGAGCCCCTTGGTCTTGAAGGTCGAGGACTTCTCCCGGTTGTCCACAGTCCACCGGACGGTGTGGGAAACGATGCGGGGTTTCTTGCCCACACCCTGAGGTCGGGTGTTGGTGCGGACGCCCCAGAACTTGACCTTGTACGAGGTGTTCACGCGGCCTCCCGGAGGGATTCGAGCCAGGCTTCGAACTCGCTCCGGTACAGCCGGAGGTCACCGTTGGGCAGCCGGAACCCGGCGGGGAACTTGCCGATCTCGCGCCAGCGGTAGAAGGTGCGGACCGAGATCCCGCCCAGCTCTTCGAGGATGTCGGGAACGGTCATCAACTCGTCCCTCTTCTTCACGCCGCCACCTCCAGTCCGGGAGTTGCCGAAAGATCCGGCTCGGGTCGTCCCTCTGCTCTGGCTTGGAGTTCGAGGAGCCGGGCGCGGGTGCGCTGGCGGTTGGCGACGCCGCGCAGGAGTCGTTTGGCCAGCGGGGTGCGGGTCGGGTCGTTGGTGGAGACCGGTTTCCACAGGTAGCGGTGCGGGTCGTTCTGGGTGGGGTCGTCGGCCAGGCCGAGCGCGTCGAGGACCCAGGCCCGGCGATCCTGCTTGTGTTCGCGCAGGGTCTTGTTGGACCACTTGCGCGAGACCAGGACCCGGCGGCCGGCGTAGCCGAGGTGTTCGGGCTTGTGCGCTTTGCTGCGGCACCGTCCTGGAGCCATCCCGGCTTTGGCGCCCTTGGGCTGCACGCCGTAGCGGAGCCAGTTCGCGCACGATGGCGAGCAGGGTTCGTAGCGCAGCGCCTCCACCATGCGGGCCGCGTGGTCCCGCCGAACGGAGTCGTCGGCGTCGAGCGTCTCGCCGAGGCTCTTGGTCAGGTACTTGGACAGGTAGCGGATGCACTGGTCGGCGTCCGGGGTTCCGGCGAGCACGCCTTGGACGTCGACCTGGTCGCCGAAACGGAGCACGTGCAGGGGTTCGGCCGCCTCATCCTGGTCGAGCCGGTCGAGGGCCTCGTCCCAGGTGGGCAGGACCTCCCCGGTCTCAGGGTCGAGGTAGTCGCCGTCCTGGCCGTCCCCGGGGAGATCGGCCCGCGGGCTCCACACGGGCAGGCGATCGCCCTCGAAGCGGATCTCATCGACCGCCGGCCACCACACCTGGTGATAGGTCGCGGCGGCGATCTGCTTGATCTCCGCGCGGGGCAGGGTGCCCCGGATCGCCATGTGCAGATGCGGGGCGAGCCGCTTCTGAGGCTCCACGCTGGCGAAGTACTGCACGTCATAGCCCGCCACCCGGCGCAGGTTCTGCACGAACCGGTCGACCAGCTTGGAGAAGTGCAGCGCGTCACGCGCCGCCCGCGCGTAGTCGTAGGTACTCGGGTCGACCGGCACGCCCTGTCCCGCCCGGATGCGGCCGTAGGACGGCAGGGTGAGCGTGATGAACATCGACGGTCGGTAGACCTTCCCATCGGCTCCGGTGAAGGCCCGGCCGAGCGTGGTGGGGCTCATGGCCCGCCGAGGCAGGTCCGGCGCGTCCTGGCGTCGGCGGGTGGAGCGGGAGCGCTTGGGGACCGTCCGGCCGGAGAGGCTGCCGCGCATGCCTGCCTGGTTGATCTCGGCGTCGATGGCGCTGATCGCCTGCTCCCAGTCGGCGACCTCCTCGGTATGCCCGTCGCGTTCGGCCGCATCGCGTTTGGCCTGGACGTCGGCGCGGAACTCGATCAGCCAGCGCTGCGCTTCGGTGGAGGGGTCCGGCTCGGCGATCGGTTCGTGGTCGAGGTGCCAGCCTTCCCGGCATTGGGCCATGCGCAGGTAGCGGTTGCGCTTGGCGCACGGCGGGCACTTGGCCTCCTGCGTCGCGCCGCAGGGGACGTCGAAAGGTTCTTCCTGGCCGGTGAGGATGTCGAGCCGCCGCAGTTCGATCGGGCGGATGCACACGCCGTTGAGCTTGGCCACCTCGACCGCCACGTCCAGGGCGACGGGCAGTCGGTCACGGACGGTGCGGGCGAGCCGGGGATGGGAGGCGTCCACCGCAGCGGCGGAATCGACGGCCGGAGGGATCAAAGGGACGGGGGTGGGGGTGTCGGTCACATGGCCTCCTTCCGGGTTTCCAGGTCGGCGCAGAGCCGGTAGGCAGAGCTGTAGGGATCACGGCGCAGCCGGACGTTGACGAGGTCGAAGCAGAACGTCAGCTCGACACGGGCGGGCCAGCCATCACGATCACGCAGGCGCAGCGCCAGAGCGTCGAGGTCGACGGAGTCACCCTGAATGGTGATCTTCATCAGGCGGCCTCCTCCATCTGGAACAGGGCGACCATGTCGCGGATGTCGGCATCGGAGACGTAGGCCGCGCG
Organism: Planomonospora alba; assembly: GCF_039534085.1. Classification (NCBI taxonomy): domain Bacteria; kingdom Bacillati; phylum Actinomycetota; class Actinomycetes; order Streptosporangiales; family Streptosporangiaceae; genus Planomonospora; species Planomonospora alba. Next base: position 9,543 of record NZ_BAAAUT010000030.1, on the reverse strand, counting down.
GACCCGGATCGGGTCGGGCGAGGCTTCCAGCCGCACGTACGCCACCCCGGCACCCTCCTGCGGGACGGAGGAGATGTGGTCGGCCAGCGCGCCCCGGTCGCGGGCGCCGTCCCCGAGGACCATGTCCACCTGTTCGGACTCGTCGAGGCGGAGCGCGATCTTGTCGGGGAACAGGTTGCGGATCGTCAGCACGTCCTTGCGCGGGTCCTGGAGTGCGGCCAGGACGCCGAAGCCGACCGCCCGCCCCTGTGTGGTGAGCGTCGCCAGCGCGGCGGAGATGCGCTGCTTCAAGGCCCGATCGGACTGATACGCGGTCAGGAACGCGACCTCGTCCACGATCACCAGGACGAACGGGTCCTCCACGGTCGGGACGTGGTCGCGCTGGACACCGGCGAACTTCTCGGCGCGCTTTTGCATGCGCTCCACCGCCTCATCCAGCAGATCGGCGCAGTCGGCCGGGGACGCGGCGTAGCGAGTGAACAGAGGCCGGCCGAAGGACAGCTCCATGAGCTTGGGATCCAACCCCCACAGCTCGGCCACGCCGGTCCACACGGCCGGGATCAGAGCGCGGATGACCGACCACAGGATGGAGCCCTTCCCGGCCCCGGTCGCCCCGGCCGCCAGGACGTGGGTGCCGTGGACCTTGAGCCGCCAGGGCCGTCCGTCCTCGCGGATGCCGATCTCGACCGGCCCGACCGACACCGCCTCCGGCAGCGGTAACGCTGGTAGGGGGACGGCGAGCGGGTCGCGGCGGGGGAAGGTCAGCAGCAGCCGTCCCGCACGGGTCACGGAGACGCGGCAGGAGGTCGCACCGAAGCCGTGCGCCAGGTGCTCGATCCGGTCGGCCCAGTCCTTCACGGCTTGGCCGGTGAGCATGTTGACCGTGACCAGGTCGGCCCAGGAGGTGCAGCGCACGGCCACCAGATGGGGCACGTAGTCTCGGCCGCCCGCATGCCGTGCCAGGCCGGAGATGGTCATGACCGCGTGCCAGTGCCGCCGATACATCCAGGCCAGCCGCCAGAAGGCCAGCAGTCGCCAGCCGATCCAGGCGTTGAAGGTCGCCCGGTCGAACAGTGCCCACGGGAGGAGCACCGAGACCGGGAGCCAGACGACGAGCAGGGCGACGCGCCAGCCGTACAGCCACGTCACCGCGGCCGGGATGGCGAGGACGGCGGTGGCGATCGGATGCCGCCAGACCATTCGGACGAGACCGGCGAGCACCCGCCAGACGAAGATGACGATGGTGATGATCGCCGGGGTCCGCACCACGGCCGGACGGAACACCACGGCGGTATCGGGAGTGGTCGTAACGAGGCCGGTGACCTGGTCACCGGGCAGTTTCTTGAACATTAGACTTCAGTCCTCTCTTGAATCGCATCTGGGGAGACCAGGGGCCGCCGGAATGCCAGTTCCAGCGGCCCCGCTTTCGTTGTCAGGCCGCGATGTCCTTGCCGGCCGGGGCGTGCTTGGCCGGGGCGGCGGTGCGGGGAGCCCGCATGGACGTGGCGCGGATGGAGTAGGCCAGGCGGCCGGTGGACTGGTTGACGTACGGGGTGACGGTCATGCCGTCGAACTCGACCGGGGTGATCGGCAGGCCGGGCACCGGGGGCGGGGGCACCGGCTGGACGGGGGCGAGGATCTTGACCGCCACCGTCTTCTGGCTGATCTTGACGACCGGGTCGGCGTCCATGACGGCGATCTGCCAGACGAGTTCGCCGGTGGTCTTGTCCTTGGCGTAGACGGTCCGGCCGTTGGTCGAGGCGTCGAAGTCCTTTACCTGCTCGACCTCGCCGACGAGGTAGCAGCCATGGGGAAAGACCTGGTCGAAGCTGACGGGGATGGGTCCTTGCAGAGCCATGATGATTCTCCTGTCGTTCAGTCGTTAACTTGTATTGTCGTGTTTGAAGCTAACTCTAGAACGGCCACTCGACAAGACGAGTTTCCGAATCGCTATGTGATGTAGGTCACATTGGATGTGAGATGCCTCAGAGGGTGTAGGCGTCTTCCAGCTCATGCAGCGTGCCGGGAAGCGCCACCTCGATCACCAGCACCGGACGGCCCGCGCCGTCGAAGATCCGCGACAGCACCGCCAGCACCGCCGCGGTCTTGCCGAGCCCGAGCGCTTTGACCTCCTCCGGCAGCGGATGACGCGCCGCCAGACGTTCGATGACGTGGTCCAGCTTCACGCCCTTGACCGCCTGGAGATGCTGGCGGACCCCGACGCTCAGCGGCTCGGAGCGGCCCAGGTCGGTCCCCTCGGCCAACTCGATCGGACACCAGAACGTCACCAGCTCACACGGTCGCCCGGCATCGGCCAGCAGCAACCGGCGCATCACCACCGGAGTACCCTCCGGCAGGGCCAGCAGCGCCGCGACACTCGCCGGAGCCGGACAGGCACCGGCCTGAAGGATCTCCGCGTTCTCGGCGGCCTCCACACGATCGAGGACCGCGCGACCCGGACGGGAGGCGTCCTCCTCCACCACCGGCGGGGCCGACTTCACGAACGAGCCCTTGCCGTGCTCGCGGTCGATGATGCCCCGGAGCTGCAACACCTGGAGCGCCCGGACGACGGTCGGGCGCGAGACGGCGAACTCGCGGACCAGTTGGGTCTCGGACGGCAGTTGCGACCCCGGAGGGTAGGTGCCATCGGCGATCTTCCGCCGGATCGCCTGCACGATCTGGGCGTACTTCGGCGGCGCGTACTCGTCACCGGAAACAGACATAACGACAACCCAACTACTCGACTTATCGTCAGCATAGAGATCCATGGAGAACTTGCCTAGCCGACGTCCCATCCCGGACGGGTGAGTGCGGCGGCGCGGGATCCGACCCCCTCCGGCCTGATCAGCCGCACCGCCGCACCCGTCTACCGGGCGCGTCCGGACAGCACTCCCGCCCAGACCGCCCATGCCTCGTTGATCGGCCACAGCCGCGTGTGACGCACCACGGGGCCGCACTCGTCCTGCACGGTCTTTCGGATGAACCCCTGCCCGGCGCCCGCGCACAGCTCGTAGACCAGGGCACGGCATGTGCAGGTCCAGGCCACCGGCCGCACCCGTTCCAACACCGGGTACGGCTCGCGCCACTCCAGTCGCACATGATCACGCTGGGCCATGGCGACGTGCGGGCTGATGCGGGCGCAGTCATCGAGGGAGAGCATCACGGGCCTGCCCGTTCACCTCGGGCATCGGATGCGTCCGCACGAGTTCGGCGTAGCGGAACGCCACCCGGCGCGCGGCCCGGCCCGGTTCCATCGCCGAATGCCAGGCGTAGACGGCCCGGCCCCGGCGTGCGTCCCAGCCGCCGGTACGCCACCAGAACCGGCATCCGTCCGACCAGACCGCCAGGCCGGTCCAGACCGACACCACCGCCAGCCCGTAGCCGTCGATGACATCGGCCGTGATGCCCAACCGGCGGAGTTCACCGCGCAGTTCATCGGCGGCGTCCACCGGAGAGAACGCCTCATCCAGCGTGAGCCGCGCGGATCGGGTCAACCCGTTCATGCCCGCCTCCTACGCCGCGGCGGGGGTGCCGAGCCCCTGACAGGTCGAGCAGGTGTCCCGCACGCGGGGAAGGGGAGCCACCGGGCCGCCGGGACTGGCGATCAACGCACGCCGGAAGCTGACGTACTTCCAGCCGCGCCCATCGCAGGCGAAACACGACCGGTTGACCTGTTCACTGGTCTGATCGCTTGTCATGCCGTCCAGCGTCGCCGCCGCTCTCCTTGCCGGCCCATCCCGAGCCGGTATCCCTTGACGGGATGGGTCATCGGCGGGTCAGGATGGGATCACCGTGCGACCTCGGATCCCAGCGAAGGGAAAACGCCCCCGATGCCCGAGATTCCCGGCTCCATTTGGCGACGGCCCGACATGCTCGCCGCGTTGCGGGCCCGCGACATCGCCCAGGTCCTCCAGTTGGTGCGCCAGTACGCCGGGGCGTCGCAGACCACCATCGGCAGCATGATCGGTATGAGCCATGGCAAGGTCAGCGACATCATGAGCGGCAACCAGCAGGTGACCGCCTTTGAGGTGTTCGAGCGGATCGCCGACGGCCTGGATTTCCCGGACAGCGCCCGCGTCGCTCTGGGCCTGGCTCCGCGTGCAGCCTTAGCCATCCCGGCTCAGGATGGTCCCCGTACCGGCACTCCGGGAAGCGTGGTCCCGCCGCGTAGCGTGGAGGCGATCCAGCGAGGGGAGGACGAGAGCACCGTGCGACGTCGTGAGTTCGTCGGACTGGCCGGAGCCGCGCTCTTCGGAGCCGTCCTGTCCGACAACGGGCCGGCCGCCGAGCCCGCCCGAGACATCGAGGACCTGGCCGCCGCCCTGACCGAGTACCCGGCCCCGGCACCCACCGCCCCGGCACTCGCCCCGTTGGCCGCGATGGTCACCCAGGCCAAGCAGGACTACCAGGCATGCCGCTACGGCGACGTGCTCACCGTGCTGCCCTCGTTGCTGCGCTCTCTTCGGGCCGCCTGCACGGCGCTCGTCGGGGACGACCGGCTGAAGGCGCACGCCCTGTCGGCCGAGGCCCACCATGTGGCCGCCTCCATCATGCTCAAGCAGGAGGACAAGGGATTGGCCTGGCTGGCAGCGGACCGCAGCGTGCAGGCCGCCCACCTGTCCGAGATCCCGCTCATGATCGGCTCCAGTGCCCGGATCGTCACGCACGCCCTGATGGACGGAGGCCACCACCGGGCCGCCGCAGGCAACGCCAGCACCGCCGCCCAGCGCATGGACGCCAGCCTCAGCCAGCCCTCGGACAACGACCTGTCGGTGTACGGCGCGCTCCTGCTGCGCGGAGCCATCGCCGCGGCCCAGCACGGCAACCGCCACACCACTGCCGAACTACTGGACGAGGCTGAACAGGCCGGCCGCCGCCTGGGGCACGAGGGCAACCACATGTGGACCGCGTTCGGCCCGAACAACGTCCTGTGCCACCGGGTGAACGCCGCCCTCACCATGGGCGACGCCGGAACCGCCATCGACTACGCCCGCCGGGTGGACATCGACGCCCTGCCGATCAACGAGCGCAAAGCCGCCCTCCTGCTCGACACCGCCCGCGCGTTCCTCATGTGGGGCAAGCACGAGCGTGCTCTTCACGTCCTGCGGGCCGCCGGGCAGATCGCCCCCGAGGAGATCACCGGCCGCCCCGCCACCCGCAGACTTGTCGGAGACCTGGTGACCACCGCTCCCGTCAGCGTCCGCCGCGAAGCCCGCGAGTTCGCCGACGCCCTCGGAGTCAGCGCATGAACAACACTGGCAGAGTCCTGTACGTCATCGTGTGCGCCGCCGGCCCCGCCGCCGAGGTGGGCCGCCTCGTCACCCTGGCCCAGGGCGACGGATGGACCGTCCAGGTCATCGCCACCCCATCGGCGCTGAACTTCATCGACGCGCCCGCCTTGGGGAAGCAGACCGGCCGCCCCGTCCGCAGCCGCTACCGCTCCCCCGGCGAGCCCAAGTCACCCCGGGCGGACGCGATCATCGTGGCCCCGGCCACCTACAACACCATCAACAAGTTCGCCCAGGGCATCGCTGACACCTACGCCCTCGGCCTGCTCTCCGAAGCGCCCGGTCTGGGCGTTCCCGTGGTCGTCCTGCCCTTCGTCAACAGCGCTCTCGCCTCCCGCGCGCCGTTCCGCCGCAGCGTCGAGCAGCTCCGCGCCGAAGGCGTTCGTGTCTTCCTCGGTCCCGGAGAGTTCGAGCCTCACCCTCCCGCTTCCGGAGCCGACCGCATCGATGCCTACCCCTGGCACCTTGCGTTGAAGGGGATAAGCGGTTCCTAGCCTTCGACTCACAAGCTGCTTGGGGACCACCGCCCATCGCTGGCAGCCGCCGAGAAGGGCAAAGCCGTGATCGACTCCCTTACCAACAGCTTCGCCGACACGATGAGGCTCTTGACAAAGGTCTAGCACTCCTCCCAGGGACGCCTTTGCCGTATTGCGCGAAATCTTTTCTCATACTAAATCAGCAGCTCATGACGAGTGAACCACCCAATGAGGGTGCATGGATTGCCGCCGCTCAGGCACCCCCAGAGCGATCCGATATGGACAAATCCTCATCCATGCGTCAGCATACTTCCTTGAGTCTTCTAGAGATCAATCCGGCAAGATGTGACCAACTGACGGATTTTTGAAAGCAGGGATTACCTCAAATGAAACGAATTATCGGTCGATGGGGTCCAGCGCGCACATCGGCAGCAGTTCTCACCATCGCAATTTTACTAGGTGGAATGGCATTCAATGTATTAAAAGATGAATCAAGCAAGGGCGTGATGGATTGCGCTCGATTCAGTCGGGTCGCCTTGATGGGGTTCGCCGTCGCCAACCCCGATTACAGCATGAAATTCAACATCGTTCCCGACGATAAATGCAGGCCACACCCTGACCACAATGACAAGATTCCACCATTCGACGGCTCTTTGAAGATCTCCCTAGGGCCTCGCATGCCCGGCGTATGGTCGGGCAAGCCACCCGCCTTATCAACAGAATTTCGACAGGACCCCTCCTCTGGGGAAATCCATTTCCCAACACCCGAGCCATGGCGCTTGACGGAAACAATAAACCCACTCCAGAGCCAGGACCCGAAGGCGGAAAACCGTCAGACGCTCAATGTGTTGAAGGAAATGCATTGGAGCAGGCACCTAGTCCATGCAGTCGTCGCTTTAAAGCTTCCACTGAGCGAGGAAGAGGTCGATGACATATACATAAACGGCCGCGATGAGGCCCTGTTACTCTCTCCAGGCTTGGAAAACAAATCCTTCGGTTGGCCTTACATCTTCCCTGGCGTCATCGGCGGGTTTGATGCCTATGGGGGCGAGGAGAGAACTTCTAAGACAGAACAGTTTAGGCGGTGGGTGTCGCTACTTGAGTCCAAGGACGAGCCTACCCTAAGGCAGCTTGACCTTGATTTATCGGAGCTTCGAGATCGAGCCGACGAAGGACTCATATATGGTTTCACCATTATCAATACGCCGGAAGTGGTGAAGCACATGATCAAAAATCCAAAAGTTCACTCGGTAAGCGTGATCGGTGTCATCCCGGGAAGCTAGTAGCTATCCTTCTCCGGATACCTGACCGCGCGTTGCCGAATTGTTCTTATAGGTATCAAGGGCGGCGGCGCGTCGCGCCGCCGCCACGGCTCCCGCTCTGCGGGATCCGTCCGGGCATGCGGCCTGGGGGCCGGTCCCGGCCGGACCCGCCCGCGGGGCCGCCCGCCGTACGACCACCGCGCCGTACCCAATCAACTCGCCGCACCGAAGCCCGCGCCACCGCCCAGCGAGACATTGTCCGAGTGATCAACGCTAGGGATAATCCGCTCATGAACGCCTTACTCCGGGCCGCACTTGTGGGAACCGCCATCGGGCTAGTGGAAGTCCTCATTCAGCTCTATGGGCCGGAGGACGACTTCACGGGCGCGAACACGATGCTCCTCGCGCCCTTCCCTGTGGGTCTGGCGTTAGGTTGGCTGATCAGGTTGCCACGGTGGTGGCAAGTTGCGATCCTGGCACCATTCGTCAACATCGCGATCATTGCTTTCGCGCTCTCCAGCCTCACGTTCCCCGACATCATGGACCTCGGTATGCTTCCCGGGAGTCTCATATTCGCGGCCATCGGAGCCAGCGGCCATGTTGCCGCGGCGGCCATGCTGGTTCCGGGGAACGGGAGACTCCGGTCCTCTGCGATCGGTGCAGTTGTCATCGGGTTCACCGGTATGTTCTTAGGCCAGGGTGCTATAGCCGAGGCGGCGCGCACGCAGAGGCTCGCTCACTCCGGCATTCCCCTCATGGAGCTTGACACCCAGGAGTACCGGCCCACGCACCTCACGGAATGGTTCGGCGCATTGGATGATGGGCCGCCATCGGTCGCGCTCTCCTACGAGCGGCTACGCGACCGATCCGAGATCGATCTCTATCTCATGCCAGAAACGACGGCTTCCCCGCGAGCCGCTTGCACCCAGCCTGTTCCGGGTGTGACCTTCAGGACCGACGTACCAGGGACCTGCCGACAAGTGTCAGCGGATGTCTGGGTACGTACGGAGACTGCCTACACGAGAGTGTTCACAAAACATGGCAACGCCCTGATACAGGTCGCGAGTGAGACGGTGTCAGAGGCGGACCTTCTCGCCGTACTTCCGACACTCCGCGCCAGTACAGCGGAAGGTCTGGCCACGATTGGCGAGATCTGAAGCATATGTGCTCCTGAGCTCAGGCATGAAGGTGGTTTCGGCCTAACGATCGCCTGAGGGTAGCTGATCTCCGTAGGGGTTGGGGGCGATCGGCGGTCCGGGACTTCGTTCCTCAGCCCCGGCCCATCGAGGATCGCGGTGACGTGGGCAGCAAGCTTTTCGTGCCAGATGCGTGCCAGAACAGGCGGGGAACCGCGGTCACTCACGGTCAACCAGCTGACTCTGACCTGCACCCCTGTTTCCCCAGATCAGCCCAGCATGATCAGTAGCCGGTTCCCAAGCTGATGGCTTCAACCCGCCGAGCGCGACAGCTTCGGGTAGTGCAGAACCTCCACGAACATGATCCGTTCCTCGACGACGTCCAAGATCAGTTCGCCCTCCAGCGGAGCCAGCGGCACGCATCTGTGCCCGGGACCATACGTCCCGTCCGGACGCTCGGCCGTGTAGAAGCTCTGGCAGAAGTCGTCGTCGCATCCGCAGTCTTCATAGAACCGGATGTCCCAAGCGGAGACAGCGAGCGCCTCCTCCCCTTCCACTCTCAGGCACGCGATGAGTTCCGTGACGAGATCGGGGAACAACTCACGTACGAGTGGCCGCTCGGTCTTGCTCATGCCCCGTAGTCTCCCAGTCCGCCTCGGAGACGCCATCAAGATCCGGACTATACGCGGAACGCCTCCCCCGAGCCAGAGTGAAACAGTCCCCGGATACCCAGCTCAGAGGACTGAACGAGCTGCAAGAAGCCCTCCTCTTTTAATCCGTAGGTTCTGGGTTCGAGTCCCAGGCGCCCTACCACTCAGACCCCGTCTGACCTGCGCTTTCTCGGGCCAGGCGGGGTCTGCGCGAGCTGAAGAACGGCGATGTTTGCTCCATGTTTGCTCGCGGGCACGGACCGGGCATGCGGTAGATCGTTTAGAGCCGTTCCTTCAGGTCAGACCCCACAGACGATCACCGGAAGACCACGGCAGAAGACCCCACCGGGCCGCCACGCCCGGAAAGGCCATGACGGCGGCCGAGCCTTGTCCAAGCCGCCGCTTCTCCAGACGACGGGTTCTGCGGCCAGGAACGGCAAGCAATCCTGCGCCTGCCGAAAATTACATCCGTGCAGGTCAAGCGGCATGTGAGTACTCGTGGAGGACCCCGCCGAGCCGGTCCCGTCTGCGGACGCTCAGCTCGGCGATCCGCATCGGATCCGTGATCGGCTCCGGAACGCGGCGTAGCGGGGCCGCTTGACCCAGGGCTTGATGGGCACGGTGCCGGTTGTAGAAGCGCTCGTACTCCCGCAGGGCGTGGCGCAGGTGGCGCTCGTTCCACAGCAGGCAGCGGTCGAGCAGCTCGCGGCGGCATGACTGCACCCACCGCT